>CAZPHZ010000368.1:0-3289 GCA_964586035.1 uncultured Saprospiraceae bacterium | reverse complement strand
GGGTGCCTCTGCTCCTGGTAGAGCACGAAATTTCCAACGAAAAACACCCCTCTACCCCCTCAACACTCTCAACTCTCTCAACTCTCTCAACCCCCTCAACAACCCCGTCCATCCTTTTATACGCCTACAACACCTTCGTCATCTGGAACGTACTCACCACCTGGTGGGTTGGCAACACGGCGTTTATCGCCGGCATCGTGGCCATCTGGCTGAACGCCTTTTTTATGAGCGTGCCATTCTGGCTGTTCAGCCGCACGAAGCGCGTATTGCCGCGGCTGGGATACACGGCCTTCATCGTCTATTGGATTTCCTTTGAAATGCTGCACCTGCATTGGGAAATTTCGTGGTCGTGGCTCAACCTCGGCAACGCCTTTGCCCGCTTCCCGGCATGGGTGCAGTGGTACGAATACACCGGCGTTTTCGGAGGCACTTTATGGATATTGCTCGCCAATGTGTTGGTTTTCAAATTGGTAAAAAATGGCCATTCGCTTACCCGGATTTGGCAAGAACGTAAGCCGGCGTTGCTCAAAATTGTCGCCCTGATTTTAGTCCCCATTTTCATCTCGTGGGTTATGTACACCCTGCACACCGACGAGGGTAAATCGGTGGAAGTGGTGGTGGTGCAGCCCAATTTCGAGCCGCATTATGAAAAATTCAACGTGCCGCTGAAAGAGCAAATCGAGCGTTTTATCACCCTCTCAAAAAGCGCCCTGACGGAAAATACCGAATACCTCGTTTTTCCGGAAACCAGTTTCAACGCCCACAATGTGCCCGACCTGGAGCGGGATAAAACCGTGCGGCTTTTCGAAGATTTTTTAAAAGACTACCCAAAACTCAAATTGGTCACCGGCGTGGCAGCGTACAGAATTTTCCGTCCCGGCGAGGCCCACACCCGTTCCACGCGGACGCAAATCACCGGCCGTGACACCACCTTTTGGGAATCCTACAACGCCGCCATTCAAATAGAAAATGGCACCGGTTCCATTCCCTTTTACATCAAATCCAAGTTGGTGCCGGGGGCGGAAGTGCTGCCCTACCACGAGGCACTTTTCTTTTTGAAACCATTGGCGGACAAGCTCGGCGGCTCGGTGGAGGGCCTCGGCACACAGCCCGAAAGGGAAGCATTTGAGAGTTCCACAGGCAGGGTCGCTCCAGTCATCTGTTACGAAAGCGTGTTCGGCGAGTACCATGCCGGCTACGTCAGGGCCGGTGCCAACGCCACTTTCATCATGACCAACGACGGCTGGTGGGACAACACCGCCGGCCACAAACAACACCTCCAATTCGCCTCTCTGCGCGCCATTGAAACTCACCGCAGTATTGCCCGCTCGGCCAACACGGGTATCTCCTGTTTCCTCAACCAGCGGGGCGACATCCTCCAACCCACGAAGTATGGAGAAGAAGCTGCTATTCGCGGCACCATTAAGTTCAACGATGAAATCACTTTTTATGTCCGTTGGGGAGACCTCATCGGGCGCATCGCGGTGCTGGTCACCGCCATTCTCCTGCTCAACATGCTCGTGAGAGGCTACCTCCGAAAGGTGAATGCACCGGAGTGAATTGACGGTTTTTTGCGAAAAAAGTGAATTCATTTAATTACCAAAAACCTGCAAACTCCCAGCCTGCCCGCTGCATTCACTTTGACGAAATAGGTTCCCTGCGGCAGATGCGACACGTCAAGTGCTAACCTCTGCTCTCCCTTTGGCTGCTGCCCATCGAAAAGCACTTGCACCCGCTGCCCCGATAAATCGACGACCTCGACGCGCACATTTTGGCCTGCGGCCAAATGGTAACTGACAAAAGCCTGCCCATGCACGGGGTTCGGCGAAACGAAAACATCCATTTTCTGCGGGCCGGTCACTACCTGTGACGCCACCAAAGGTTCTTCAAGCAGGTCGCGCTGAAAAGCGCCGATACCGTGAGTGGCTGCCCGCAGCTTGCGGTTAGCCGGAGAAATCTTCATGTCGAAAACCATCACGGCCTCTGGCAACCCATCGTGGTAAGCCTCCCAGGTTTCGCCATAATCCACCGAAACGAAAATCCCCAGATCGTTGCCCACGTACACATTATTGGGAAACAACGGGTCAACAGCCACAGCATTGGTGGGCACATCTGGAAGGCCATCCGAAATGTCCATCCAGGTGCCGCCATAGTCGCTGGTGCGGAACACATGCCCGGTACCGAAGCCCGAAAAAGTAATGTACGCCGTTGCGTCGTCGGTAGGGTCAGTCTGCATGTCCATCGGATAACGATCTGGCAGGTTGCCAGTGATGTCCGTCCAGGTAGTCCCCCCGTTTTGTGTCACGTAAATACCGCTTCTGTTCCCCTGATAAGGCGCAGTGGCAGTATACACCACGTCGCTGTTTTGATAAGAAATGGTCATGCTGAGCATGGGGTTGCCGTCCAATTGATTGCCGCCGTTGGTGACAAACCAGGAATCACCCTCGTTGGTTGTTTTTGAAATGACACTCGACCCGGCATACATGACATTTGGCTCAGATGGCGAAACCACAAAAGGAGATATGAAGCAAGTTGGACCCTGCGCATTCATAGCCATCCCCGAAAAGCTGGTACCGCCGTTGGTTGAACGGCGAACATTCAGGTTTTGCGAAGAAACGTATTGTATGTCATCGTTTACGGTATTGATACCGGTCCAACTACCATCTCCTCCGTTTACCCTTGTCCAGGTCACATCCCCATTCCATTGAATGGTGCCGTTGTCCTGCAGGCCACCCATGCAAATATTTTCATTTTGCCAGGAATTGGAGAATCCATTATAAAACTGTGCGGTCTGGTAACTGCCGTTACAACTGGCGAAGGTCTCTCCTCCATCGAGCGAGCGATGAATTCCGCCGTCGCTGGCCACGTACAGTATGTCGGGGTTGGCGGGGTGAAAAATGACATCGTGGCAATCGGAGTGAACATAGGTGGCATTGCCATCGGGACCGGCAATGGGCGGGTTGGCGAAGCCGACGCCACCCGTGGAAGTCTGGACGAGGGTCAGACCGCCGTCGTCCGATTTCCAAACATCGATGCCGATGACGATGAGCCAGTCTGGATTTTGGGGATGGACGATGACATCGTGCGAGTACCAGCCCTGCCATTTCGAGTAATCCGTGGTGGTACGGATGGTCCAGGTGGCGCCGAAATCTGTGGAGCGGCAGAGCCAACTGGCCCCCTCCGCAGAGCTGAAGCCGTTGCCGATGCTGGCGTACAGGGTGTTGGGGTTGGAAGGTGCCATCGCCAATTTCGTCTTACCCTTCTATTTCGCTGGCGGCCCATCCGCACC
>CAZPHZ010000367.1:0-3309 GCA_964586035.1 uncultured Saprospiraceae bacterium | reverse complement strand
AGTGGTTTCGTTGCTACTGTCACTCCTACCGTCTTCTGTGGATTTGCGCTGCGACTGTTGCGATCCCAAAACATCAAAGACCTTTTGTCCGTATCTGATGGCCAAGCCAGACCATTGGCGCTGTTTGCCCGGTTCTTTACCGATGGCGCTCAAAATGGAGGCCGCGGTGCAGAGGTTCTGGTATTTCTTAACAACCAGCCCGGTGGCCATATCTTTGTCATCATAATCTTGCAAAACGCCTATCCAGTTGACGGTTTCTTTGCGAAGCGCAACGGAATGTTGAGAGATTTTGGCTCCGCGAAAAGGCTGAGAAGCTTGGCCAAAAAGTGATTCCAGTTCGGCAAAATCAGGCATACTCTCCGACACCAAGAGCTCCGGCTGATGGAGCGCGGCACGATTCACCTGGTACACCTGCACGCAAAGCCACGAAATAATAATGGTGGATAAAACCGACAGCGCAAACATACCGTAGGTAATCCTATTGCCTTGTCGCTGTTGGAGAAAAAATGCGGCGGTGTGTTTCTGCCAGTACGTCTTCGACCACTTGTTGAACGGCAATTTCAAAAAATTGCCGTTTTGAAGAATAGTGCTCCAAATCGTTCTAAATAGTATCCTAATGCCACTTGAGGCCTTTGTAAAAGGCAAGTTTCTAAAGGTGTTCATCGGTGGGATTAATTTGCACGTCAGGCTAAGCGCTACCCTAAAACACAGGCTTTGCACACCCGAACATCAATTTGTCAGAATGTTAAAAATAGGTTAGGGAGGTGTTTTGTGTAGTCGTTCACGTAGTAGGGAGAGGGAATGTTTTCTCTGGAATTCAATGATCTTCCGGAACTTTATGGTGAACAAAGAAAACGGAATCGGGGCAGATTTACAAGTGAAAGCCCTCCTTAATTTTAAAGTACGAAGAAACAGGGCCGTATGTTTCGATTTGTCATTCTTTCCGGATTTTCTTTTTTTCGGACAGAAAAAATAAAAACAATACCTCGCACAACATGTCCACATTTGCCTCACTGATGGAAGCTCATTTCACGGCACTCACTCGTTCATTGCCTTCAGTACCGGAGGGGGTGACGTGGCTGCTGCCACTAAACCACGAAAGCGAAACCCCCCGTGTGTTTAGGCTTTTCCTGGAAAAATACTATAGCGACAATCTGCCCCGGACTTTGATTCTCGGCATCAACCCCGGCCGATTCGGAGCGGGCATCACCAATGTAGCTTTCACCGACCCGGTGCACCTGGAGCGAGAATGCGGCATCGCAAACCGCTTCCCAAAAAGGGAGGAACTCTCCGCCCAATTTGTGTACAAAGTAGTTGCAGCATTCGGTGGAACGGAAACCTTCTACCGCAAATTTTTCATCAATTCTGTGTTGCCGTTCGGCTTTGTAAAAGAAGGCAAGAACTACAATTATTACGACGACCGCCATTTGCAGGAAGCCACCACGCCATTCGCTATTTACCACATAAATGAGATGCTGAATATAGGGCTGAACCGGGAGGTTTGCTTTTGCCTCGGTGAAGGAAAAAACTTCAAGTTTCTATCTAAGCTCAATGAAAAAGAAGGGTTTTTCAAAAAAGTAGTGCCCCTTTCCCACCCCCGGTACATCATGCAATACCGCAGGAAGAAGATGGATGAATATGTGGAGGCATACGTTCAGGCAATGATGAATGTTGAATAAATCGCAGGAAATTCTGCATTCCTCATTCTGCATTGCTTAAAGCTGCCATGTAAAAGCCATCGAATCCGTCTTTCGCTGGAGATATTTTCCTTTCATCTGCCAATTTGAAGGCAGGATTAGCGGCGAGAAAGTGCTCAACTTGGCGCTCATTTTCCGAAGGCAAAATGCTGCACGTGGCATAGACCATTCGCCCGCCGGGTTTCAGCATGGTGCTGTATCGCTGGAGAATGGAGGCCTGCGTTGCCCGCACCTGATCCAGGAATTCCGGTGATAGTTTCCATTTAGCATCGGGGTTGCGGCGCAGCACACCGAGGCCAGAGCAGGGCACATCGAGCAGAAGGCGGTCCGCAGAATGACGCAACCGCTTGATGACTTTGGTGGAAACGATGGGCCGGGCCTGTACAATGTGAATCCCGTTCCGGCGGGCTCTACGGTTCATCTCTTTCAGCTTCCAGGTTTCGGTGTCCAATGCGACGATGCTGCCTTTGTTTTGCATCAATGTGCCAAGGTGCAGCGTCTTTCCACCAGCACCGGCACAGGCATCTATCACACGCATCCCAGGCTCCGCTTTCAGAAATGGTGCAATGCACTGGGAGCCGGCGTCCTGCACTTCGAAAAATCCTTGTTTAAATTGCGGCGTTTGGAAAATATTACCCCGTTTTGCGAGCACAAGGGCATCGGGCACAAGCTGTATTTCAGTTGTTTCCCAACCCGCTTTAAAAAGCTGAGACTGCAATTCTTTTTTATTGATTTTCAGCGTATTGACACGTAAAACAACCGCGGCTGTCTCGTTTAAAGCAGAAAGCTCAGGCTCCCAAAATTCACTCAATTCAGCAGCCCCGGTTTTGTCGAGCCAATCGGGAATAGACTGGACGATTTTCCGCTCGGATTCCAGCGATTTTTTCTTTGCAAATATCTCTTTCGGGTCCAATCCTTTGAACTCCTCCCAATCCGGAAGTTCCACTTTTTTCAGAATCAAGTTCACGCCAATGAGCCGGACCAGGATGGCGTCATCCAAGCGATCATTTATTAACTCCCTGCCGTCAACTGCCAACACCAACCTCCACCACCGCACCATGTCGTAGACATTCTCCGCCACAAAAGCGCGATCGCGGCTTCCCCACTTGCGGTTGGATTTCAGCAAGCTCTCGATGACCTTACCTGCGTATTTATTTTCCTGAATAATCTCCCGCAATGCTTTGGCTACGCCGTGGACAAGAGGACGGTGCAATTTCATATTTCAGACTTTGGAGGCAAGTTATCATTTTTGATAGACTCCTGCATCCTAGTCATTATTCCGCCCGCGTATTACATATATTCAGGACCTGGTATTTGTCAGGAATTATTTCTTAAACAACTTTGAAATCTTCAGACAGCATACCGAGACCAGTCCATTTTAAAATCTTTGCTAAATTTGGTGAATTTGAATTGTAACTTTTACCCGTTGGATATTCCAATACGCATAGGTTTCAATGCGATAATTTGTATTTCATTCGTTTTTTCAAAATCCCCCCTCTAAGGGTCCAAATCTATAGTTATGCAACAACGGCTTGCACTCCTCTTATCCATAATTTTGTTTTGAATCAACACAAACTTCGCCCATGTCAAAAAAGCACCGCCCCCTGATTAG
>CAZPHZ010000366.1:0-3325 GCA_964586035.1 uncultured Saprospiraceae bacterium | reverse complement strand
GCCGGTTCAGATTGCTATTTTCGCTCCCAAACAAACCTGGAATTCCCACACATGATTAAAACCGACATCTGCATTGCCGGCGCTGGCCCCGGTGGAGTTGCCACTGCCCTGAAGCTCAGCCAATTGGGAATCCCTTGCGTATTGATAGACAAAGCGACCTTCCCGCGTGATAAAGTTTGCGGCGATGCAATTAGCGGCAAAGCTGCCACCATCCTTGGGCGCATCAATCCGGCCATCGTGCGGCGTTTCGAGGCGGCCACGGATTTAAGATCCGAAATATGGGGCATCCGTTTTGTATCGCCAAACAACCTGCAGATAGACGTGCCTTTTCGCATTGGTTACGACCGTGCCAAAGACCCGAAGCAAGGCTTCGTGTGCAAACGCCTTGATTTCGATAATTTTCTCATTGAGGAAGTAAAACGCTGCAACAACATTACGTTTATCGAGGACACCATCATCGATATTACTGAACAAAATGAACAGGGGTTCAAAATCAGCAATGCCGATGGAAGCTTTGAGGTATCGGCAACCATTCTCATAGTTGCCAACGGTGCAAACTCCCAATTTTCACGCCATGTGGCGGGCCTCGAAAAAGATGAAAAGCACCATGCGGGAGCCGTGCGGGCCTATTACAAAAATGTCAGCGGGATGCACCCCGACGGGTTCATAGAATTGCATTTCTTAAAAGAAATAAATCCAGGTTATCTTTGGATATTCCCGCTGCCCGGCGGTTACGCCAATGTAGGGCTCGGCATGCGCAGCGACTATATCAGCCGGAAACGATTCAATCTTTCGAAGAAATTAAAAGAAACCATCGAAAAGAATGATCGTCTCAGAGTCCGATTTCAGAATGCCACTTTGACAAGTAAAATAACGGGATATGGTTTGCCACTAGGCTCAAAAAAAAGGCGTATTTCTGGCAGCCATTACATGATTGTTGGTGATGCTGCCCATCTGATAGACCCTTTGAGTGGCGAAGGCATCGGCAACGCCATTTACAGCGGATTCATCGCCGCAGAGCAGGCGCAAAAATGTTTGCAGGCTCGTGATTTTTCCGAAAAAATAATGAAAGCGTATGATGAGCGGGTTGCCAGAGTATTGGGAGCTGAGATGAGGCTGAGCTATCGCCTTCAACAATTTATGGCCCGCCCGTGGTTGGTAAACCTAATGGCCATCTGGGTCACAAAAAACAATGGGCTCATTTATACTATTTCGCAGATGTACTCCAATTTGTCGGTTCGCAAACAGGTTTTAAATCCCCTGTTTTGGGTAAAAATGTTTTTTGGTAAAAAAAGCTGATCCGCCATTTATACCAATAAGAAAGGGTGCAAGGCAATGAGGGAGGAGGAAAAAATTGTTACAGATTGCCCGGCACCCAAGAGTAGCTCTTTCTGATTTTTTCGTCTTTTAGATTCTATTAAATGTCATCGTCGTCTTCATCCTTGAAAACATCGGGGTCCTGTGATCCGTCTTTTTCTTTTACATCCAAGTCATCCAGTGAGTCGTCAAATTCAATTCCCGTATCCCTATCATCATCAAACTCCAAATCATAATCGTCGCTTTCATCATCGACTGGTTTCGATGTAGGGTTTACTGGTTTTCGTAATACCTTAGTGATGATTTCCTTTTTAGGAGCTATCCCCGCTTTTTTTTTGCCAGTTTCTCCTTAATTTCAGCGGACTTTCCAGCAGTTTTTTTAACGCCTTTCTCCGGTGGCTGGGTTTTGCCTTCCAGGCTTTTTGTAGCTGTAGGGACGGCCAGCAATCGCCTTTTATCTATCAGTTTGCCAGTAACGGTGCAAACCCCATAGGTTCTGTTTTCGATGCGGATATTGGCGTTTTCGAGGTCCTGTATATACTTGCGCTGCCGGATGGCCATGTTGTTCAGGAATTCCATATCATTATTGATGTTGCTGTCGTCCATCCAGTCTCCACCGTGCTCATCGCCTGTATTTGCGGTGATTTCGAGGATTTGTTCCTGCAGATAGTCCAACTCTTCTTTTGCTGTTGCAAGTTTCTTTTCGATGATGGCACCGAACTCGGCCAGTTCTGTATCGGAATACCTAAATACTGTTGTTGAATGCTTATCCATTCGCTTTACTTATTTTCTGTTATAAAAAGCAAAATACCAGGGACAAAATTTTAAATAGCTTTTCAAAAAGTCAAGCCCTAATATTATGCAAAATATAAATTTCGACTCATTGCACTAAATGTTACAAGAAAAAAACAATAGCTGGTGTGTTCTTTCTATTAAACTCACCACCTTATTGGGTGAAAATGAACGTTGCCGAAGGAATTAAGTTCGATAACCGGGGCGGGAATTTTCACCCAGTTTAACAACCCCAGGGCAAACCTCACCCAGCGATGGCGGCTGGGCACCCTGGTCCAGTCGATATCAGGCGACAAATAAAACCGCCTGTAGCGCGGATAGGCCTCCCGGCCGAGGACGAATTCTTTGCCTTCTTTTGTGGTCCATTTATTTTCAAAACCGCCATACATATTGCCCGCACCGTACCCTACCGCCAGGTTTAGCCACTTCGGAAACTTGCTGTCTTTCTTTTTCATAAAAGAAGAAATATTGAACGACCCCCAGGTGGTGAGTGCATTATAATCTTTGATAAATGCTTCGAATGGAGATGTGCCGTAAAGTTGAGCAGCCCTGTTTTTCAATGTGGTCATACTTTCCCCATCCTCGGAATATATCGGCTCAGTGGAATAATCGGGCCGCTGGCCGGAGGATTTCACGACGATCCGCTGCTCCTGCCACAGCATTTCCTGTGCGGCGAAAAGACCGGTACCAAGAACATTGAAAGCCATATCGCCCCAGGAAAAACCCCATTCTTGTGAAAAGCCATCCATTACCTCTATGGTAGTTTGGATGCCCATGCCTATGCCAATGGCTGTCCACATGGCCTGCCGGTGGCTAATACCAGCCCATCGGGCAGCTTGAAAGGAGTAGTTGCTCTCCATGTAGCCTGCAAATAGGTGCCCTGCTTTGTCCACGCTTTGCCATTCTTTCCAATCGTTGAATGTATGAAAGTGCGTGCGTGGAAAGCTCTTGTACCATGCTTTCCACAATCCCGTCGATACGCCTCCATAAACAGCTGCACCCGCTGCCGCTGATGTCCAAAATCTGCCGGAATGAAAAGTATCTGCCGGCTCCAGGGAAAAAATTGCTGGCCGGCTGATCGATTCCTCCGGCTCAAAATCAACAAGCTGGGGTTGCCCTAGCAACAGTGCGCTGGCCGCACAAGCACTAAAGAGAACTAACCATCGCTTCTGAATTGAGCACATCTTTGCTTAAATTTTCGCAAAGAAAGGTCATA
>CAZPHZ010000365.1:0-3361 GCA_964586035.1 uncultured Saprospiraceae bacterium | reverse complement strand
CGAGAACATCACCAGCGGCGTAGATACTGGGAACAGAGGTCTGCAGTGTATCATCTGCAATAATTGAGTCGTTTACTTTTAACTTAACACCCACTTCTTCAAGTCCCATGTGGTCAGTATTTGGAGTACGTCCCGTGGCAACGATAAGTTTTTCAGCCTGAAAGGTTTTAGATTCGCCCCTTACTTTTGAATCCACCAGTATATGGCCATCTTTTTCATAGACTCTTTGAAAATTGTTACCGGTGACAACCTTCAGTCCTTCGTCACGCAGGTATTCCGTCAGTGCTTCAGTCAAATCAGCAGTTTCAGATGGCAGGATGCGGTCAGAACGCTGCAAAATGGTCACCTCACTGCCCAGGCGAGCAAACATTTGGGCCGTTTCCAGGGCAATATAGCGCCCTCCCAATACAATGATTGATTTCGGCAGTTCATCCAACTCGAAGGCCTCTTTATTGGTCAGATACGAGACTTTATTCAGGCCTTCAATCTCAAGTATATGCGGGCGGGCGCCGATGGCAAGAAGAATCCTGTCCCCTTCAATGATTTCGTCGTTGACTTCCACAGCGGTCGGCGAAACGACTCGTGCCCGTCCCTTTACCAGCCGAAAGTTTTCCATGTCCTTGACTATATTGACATACTTTTCCTCTCTCAGGGTCTGGACCAAGGCCCTCTTCTGGTCAATTAAAGCCCTAAAGTCACTGATTGAGCCTTCGGTTTTAATTCCAGGAAAAGGATTGTTCTTTGACCGGTGCAAAGTTTCTGCTGCCCGGATCAGATTCTTGGAAGGAACGCAACCTACGTTCACACACGTACCACCAACAGGAAGTCCGTCATTGATCAGAGCAGTAATTTTTTCGCTGGAAACTATATCCGCATCATAACTCACTTCAGCAGAGCCTCCTTGGAAACTGACTTTCTTCTCCACAATACCATCCGAATCAAGGATCTTCGCAACGCTCGTGGCGCAGTGATCACAGGTCATACCCCTAATATTAAGTTATACTTTTCTAATTTCCACTATACGGCCTCGTTATTAATATTTGAAGCTAAAAAACAAGAATGAAAAAGAACTCATTAAGCAAATACAAACCAGCTAATATCAGTATGACACCGGCCAGTACTTCAAAAAATTTCTGATATTTCGCAAAGGCTTGAATTGATTCCAACCAACCCATGCTCCAGGTTCCAATTATTATGGGAATACTTCTGCCCAGGGCAAAAGATAATAATAAAAAGAATCCAAATGGGATGGATCCAAGGGTGGCACTCGCGGTAAGCATGACCAGTAAGGCAGGGGAACAGAAAGGACAAACAGCGATCGAAAAGGGGATTCCCAATAAAAAAGCGCCCCATAAACTTGTAACTTTTCTTCCTTTCATCCCGAACCATGGTAAGCGGATTTTTAACCATCCAGGCCAAACGAATCCCAGGATAATTAATACTGGTCCCAGGATAGCTCCCCAAAAACGGCCCATCACACTTTTAACCCACTCCCCGCCAGCCGATGCCGCAACACCGAGTATGATATGGATCAGAATCATTCCGGAAACAAATGCAAACCCCATGAGTAAAGCCCGCCGTTTCGCATGTGCTTTTGTAACATAGGCTAACATTACAGGAATGGAAGAAAATGTGATCGGGTTGAAGCTAAAGACCAGTCCGGCAATGAATCCAATCGCCAATCCGGTAATGGTGGGTTCCTGAAGAATCAACTTGATATTTTGCATACTCAAATCTATCTGAGGCGCAAAGCTAAATACCGCTCCGCCAATAAAAAGAAAAGCAGTCAGAAATGGAGTGAATCTCGCGGACCGTTCCAGTAATGACTTGCCGGAAAAAGAGACGCCCATAAATATTACGAGAGCCGTTGGCAGTGTAAAGAACCCGGAAAATAATAATCCCGCGAAGACCGCAAATTGAATGGAATGAACGGTCACGGATAATCCGGTAATCACAGCGAAGAGCGGAATTGTACATGCCGGCAGGGTCAGTCCAAGTTGTATGCCCTGTTTTTGAGTAATCTTTTTCGGAAGGAGTTTAAAGAATTCAAGATGTGGGATTGGGACGTAAGTAAAACGCGAAATGATATAAATAGTTGCCAGAAAGAGGAGAATCGCTCCCGGTAAAATAGGATTCCATTGCAGAGAATTAGTGGTTGTTACTGCAAGTAATAATAGTGAAATAGACAAAAATGAACGTGAGAGGAATAAACTGAATAAAGCTGTCAGTCGTTCTGCTCGATTATTTTTATGAGCCCGAACGGCAAACAAAGTATGGGTGGCAATTGTGCAGGGTTCAAAAAAAGCCAGCAGCCCCAAAACTCCTGCACTCATTAATAACAATCCTATCATGTACTAATCACCTAACCTACCTGACCTAACTTTTCTTCAAGTAATGCTTTCAGCTTTTCAGCGGAAGGTAACCCTGCGAACACCAATTCTCCGTTCAAAGCAATGGCGGGAGTGGATAAAACGCCTGTTTTCACCGCATAGTCCAATTCATTCAAAATATTCACTTCACGCCACTCGATTCGATCATCGCCCAATTCATGTACCATAGAGCGTAACAGTTTTTTGGCATGGCCACATTTGCTACAGCCCGGCGAAGAGAAAACTTCAACTATAACCTGCCCCATAATAATCTCCTGATTCTTAATAATTTTCTTTAGTGAACCGTTGATTCGTAGCCGGCATTCCGGACTGCATCGATGAGATCTTTGGTTGATATTTTTGTGGGATCATACCTGACAACAGCCTTTTTTTCTTCGAAACTCGCCCTTGCTTCGATCACGCCCCCGACGCGGGCAAGGCTCTTCTGAATTGTTACCGGGCAGGAAGCACAGGTCATTCCCGGCACATCCAGGACTACTTCTCGGGTATGAGTATTCACGATCACTTCGTCAGGTTCACTGGCAAACAATACAGGTGTCAAATAGGGCACTGCGAGTAAACCGAGGACAAGTATGGATACTGTCCATAGGGATATTTTATTGATCCTATCCGACTTTGGGTTGGCACAGTAGCTGCCTGGTTCACAGTCCTCAGCCTTTGGTTTACTGTAGATATTATAAAAAGCATATCCAAGCAAAACCAGGGTGATACCCATTAACCAGGGACGGAAAGGTTCAAAAGCGGTTAAGTTTCCAACCCAGGCACCGCCAATACCAAATCCAAGTAACAACAGCGGGCCAACGCAGCAAATGGATGCAGCAACGGCGGCAACCATAGCTCCGATCAAGCCCTTATTTGTTCTTTTTACATGTTTAGATTGAGTATTCATTTTCAGCACCTATTTTTAATTCTATTTCCAGGTTCTATTACTTTAGATACCTTGTATCATGGTACAAGGTTACAACAAATTT
>CAZPHZ010000364.1:0-3363 GCA_964586035.1 uncultured Saprospiraceae bacterium | reverse complement strand
TATAATCGGGAAACCCCCTTTGGGCGGCAATGTAGGTCAAGCCCGCAATACTGCCCCATTCATTCATGGCATCTTGTTTCATCAACGTCTGCATTACCCTATGAAATGAGATGGCGCTGATGTCGAAAGTCTTGTGCATCCAGTCGTAGTTGATGTTGGTGTAATGCCTTGCTTTGCGAACGTTGAGTGACATGCCGATGGAGTGGAGCACGAAATCTATTCCGCCACCGAAATGTTCTACGGCGCCTTTGAATAGCTTCTCCATGTCTTCAGTGGAGGTGGCATCAGCCGGGATGACGGGTGCGTTCAGTTTTTTGGAAAGCTCGCTTATGGCGCCGAAGCGCAATGCTGCGGGAGCGTTGGTGAGTACCAATTTGGCTCCTTCCTCGTGGCATCGTTCAGCCACTTTCCAGGCGATGGACTGTTCGTCAAGTGCGCCGAATATGACGCCGGTTTTTCCTTTCAATAAGTTGTTTGCCATGTCTTGATTAATAATGAATCAGAAATGATGAATGAAGAAAACGGGTGACGAATTGCCAAACCAGGCTATTCATCAATATCAATCATCATTGTGTTAAAGTGTTCCCCGCAATTCCTGCTCTCTTTCTATGGCCTCGAACAAGGCTTTGAAATTGCCCTTGCCAAAGGAGCGGGCACCTTTGCGCTGAATGATTTCATAAAAAACAGTCGGCCGGTCTTCCACGGGCTTGGTGAAGATTTGCAAAAGATAACCGTCTTCGTCCCGGTCTACGAGGATGTTCAACTCCTTGAGGTCCTCGATGTCTTCTTCGATGTCTCCGACCCTGTCCAAAACGTCTTCGTAATAGCTGTCAGGTACGTACAGAAAATCCACCCCATTGGAGCGGAGTTGACTCACCGTTTCGAGAATATTATCTGTTGCAACGGCGATATGCTGTACCCCGGCGCTTCTGTAAAAGTCGAGGTATTCTTCTATTTGCGATTTTTTCTTGCCTTTTGCCGGTTCATTGATGGGGAATTTGATGAACCCGTTGCCGCTGGCAACTACCTTGCTCATCAGTGCCGTGTATTCAGTGCTGATGTCTTTGTCGTCAAAAGTGATGAGCAGATTGAAGCCCATAACGTCCTGGTAAAATTTCACCCATTTGTTCATGTCGCCCAAGCCCACATTGCCCACACAATGGTCCACGTATTTCAGACCCACTGATTTCACGGGAAACACACTTTGCTTTGCAATAAACCCAGGCATAAATGGCCCCTCGTACGCACTGCGTTCCACAAAGGTGTGCCAGGTATCGCCATAAGTTTTTATGGCTGCCAATTTCACCTTTCCATGTTCGTCTTCTAATTCTGCAGGTTCCATTGCCGGTTCAGCCCCTCGCCTGATAGCTGTTCGATAAGATTCTTCGGCATCATCTACCCCAAGGGCCAGCACTTTTACACCGTCGCCATGTAATTGAACATGTTTTGAAATAGGGTCTTCCGGAGACAATGCTGCCGTCAGTATCAGGGTGATTTTGTCTTGCCGCAATACGTAAGAAACCTTGTCACGGCATCCCGTTTCCGGGCCCTTGTATGCTATAAGACTGAATCCGAAAGCAGCCTGGTAGTAGAGGGCCGATTGTTTTGCGTTGCCAACATAGAACTCAATGTGGTCGGTGCCAATGATGGGAAAGGTGTCTTGTTTTGTTAGCGGTTTGTTATGGGTCAGGGTATCCATAATTCACTTTTTTTAAATTTCAGGGGGCAAAGATAGCGTTAGCAGGCGGGAGCCCATGAATTTTCTTGTTTAATTTGCGAAAATGCCGGAGGATTGACTGATGGTCTCTTTAATCCCCGGGCATTAACCAAAAGGGTAAATGCCTGAAATAAGAATCTTCGCTATGCGAAACCTCTATCTCACTGGTCGTTTTTTCACCCTCTTCGGAGTTGTAGCATTGCTCTTTGCAGGGGGGTATGCCTGGGCGCCTCTTTTTTCGGTGGCACTTGCCGCTTTTGTAATTGCGGTAGCAGTGCTGATTGCCGATATTTTGTTGCTTTACCGGAGCGATGTTGGGGTAGAGGCGGAGCGCCGGTTGCCTAAAATGCTTTCCCTCGGTGACGCAAATCGCGTAATATTGAATTTGAAAAACCTGACCCCCCGGCCACTGGGGTTAACGGTTATAGATGAGTTGCCGGTACAGTTTCAAAAGCGGGATTTTGAAATAAAGCTTAGCATAAAAGCGGGATTTGAGCAAGATATCAGCTACGAACTTACACCCGTGACCCGTGGTGAATACGCTTTCGGGGTGGTGAATGTTTATGCGGAAAATGAACCGTCATTTATGCTCCCAATGGGGTTGGTACAGCGACGGTTCCGTGCTGGTGGACAAATGGTAGCGCCTGTTTTTCCGTCTGTTCCACAAATGAAGGAGTATGAGCTGCTGGCTTTCAACCGGCTGAATGCGCAACAGGGCTTGCGCAAAATCAGGCGCATCGGGCATAGCTACGAATTTGAACAAATAAAAAACTATGTACGTGGCGACGACTACCGGAGTCTAAACTGGAAAGCTACGGGCAGGCACCACCGCCTCATGGTCAACCAATATGAAGATGAACGCTCGCAACAGGTGTACAGCATCATCGATAAGAGCCGCACCATGAAGATGCCCTTCGATGGACTCAGTCTACTCGATTACGCCATCAACAGCAGCCTCGCCCTCTCCAATATTGCACTGAAAAAATATGATAAAGCTGGTCTCATTACCTTCTCCGACAAGATTGGCTCTACCGTAAAAGCCGATCGCCGGGCCAAGCAGTTGAACAAAATCCT
Organism: uncultured Saprospiraceae bacterium; assembly: GCA_964586035.1. GTDB lineage: Bacteria > Bacteroidota > Bacteroidia > Chitinophagales > Saprospiraceae > UBA6168. Next base: position 572 of record CAZPHZ010000364.1, on the reverse strand, counting down.
GCACGCGCTTTACAATGAGGATGAGCGGCCATTTGAGTCGAATTTCGAGTTGCTGTACCACATGGCCCGGAAGCTGGTAATTGGCCGCAGTTTGCTTATGCTGTACACCAATTTCGAGAGTATGTATGCCCTCGACCGGGTACTGCCATTGCTACAGCGAATCAATAACCTGCATCTGTTGGTGGTGATATTTTTTGAAAACACGGAGATTCGGGACTTCGTACAATTGGAAGCCAAAACGGTGGAGGGTATCTACACGCAAACCGCCGCTCAAAAATTTCTCGCTGAAAAAACGGCAATGGCGCAGAAGCTGCGGCAGCATGGCATCCAATCCATTCTCACCTGCCCCGAGGACTTGTCTATGAATACCATCAACAAGTACCTGGAATTGAAATCGAGGGGCCTGATTTAGGACGGGTGTTAGTATTCGATGATAAAACTCCGGCTCATCCTCATTAGTAAAAGGAATGGAAAAAGCCATTATGATTGCAATGTGTAATCATAAATTTATCCGTGAAAGGAATTATTAAATTTCCAAATTTTTCTCTTATCTCATCACTAATTTCACCTAA
>CAZPHZ010000363.1:0-3365 GCA_964586035.1 uncultured Saprospiraceae bacterium | reverse complement strand
CCGGGGCGTTGCAGTTGTCTCTTGTGTTTCAAGAAGCTAAGCATCTTATTGTATTTTTTTGCCAACTCCAAGTCCGCCAGCCCCTGGGCAGTGGCAAACTCTTTCAAGAACTCGGCAAAACGGCGGACATCGTGGTCGTGAACAGCGATGTTCCCACTTGTCTGGTAGGCCACGTGCACCTCATGTCCTTGATCTACCAAGCGCATAAAAGTGCCACCCATCGAAATGACGTCGTCATCGGGATGGGGCGAAAATATGATGCATCGTTTTTTAGCAGGAGCTGCCCGTTCGGGCCGGGTTGAGTCGTCGGCATGCGCTTTACCGCCGGGCCAGCCTGTAATGGTGTGTTGCAGCCTGTTGAAAATTTTGATATTGAGGTCATAAGCTCCATTTTCTTCCAACATCAGCTCACTCAGTCCATGCTCGCCGTAATCCTCATTGGTGAGCTTGAGTATTGGTTTGCCGGTGCTTTGCGCCACCCATACCACTGCCTGACAGGCCAATTCCTCCGTCCAATGGCACATGCCACAGAGCCATGGTGCCGTTACACGAGTCAGGCTCTCTGCAGCTGCTTTGTCGAGTATCACCCTTACGTTCGGGTGTTTTTGCAAAAACGACGAAGGTATCGCTGACATGACCGGACCCTCTACTGCATCTCTCAAGATGGGAGACTTGTGTTGGCCCCACGCCAGCAGATATATTTTCTCGGCTTTCATTATACTGGCTATGCCCATCGTGATGGCCCTCGTGGGCACGTCTTCCTCGTTGAGAAAATCTTTGATGGCATCCCGGCGGGTGAGACCGTCGAGGCGCACCATGCGTGTTGTGGAGGTCTCCCAAGACCCGGGCTCATTAAAACCAATGTGGCCGGTACGGCCAATACCCAGCAACTGTATGTTTATACCCCCGGCCAGGTCAATCTGCTTTTCGTACCACTCACAATAGCTCTGAACTTTTTCGATGGGAATAGTGCCATCGGGGATGTGGATGTTTTCCTTCGGTATATCTACCAGGTCAAACAGATGCTCATGCATGAAGTACACATAGCTCTGTGCTGCATCAGGCTGCATCGGATAGTATTCGTCGAGGTTAAACGTGATGACATTGTGAAAACTCAGTCCTTCTTTTTTGTGCATCCGCACCAATTCCTGATAAACCTTTATGGGCGAAGACCCTGTGGCCAGCCCAAGTACAATATTTTTGCCATCCTGTTGTTTTTGGCGGATGGCCAGCGCTATGCTATTCGCTACATGGATGGATGCGTCGCGGCTGTCTCCCCAAATTTTTACGGGAAGCTTTTCAAAGGTTTTAAATTGGAATTTGAGGGGCTCTTGCCCATTTTCGGATGAAAACATTTCTGCGATGTTGAAATTTCGCTCGTTGTGCAATTGTTGGCCAATTGCGAAACTGAGGCGATCATTTTATTAGTTATTAAATCTCGAGGCAAATCGGGGCTTCAGATCAGCGCGGTAAATATATGCCATTTTACCAGCGAAAGTACAAACAATAGACCGGCCTGTGTACGCACACAGGAAAATATTTTTTGGTTGTGTGCGCACACGTTTAGAATCTTATCTTAATTTGCATGCTCTATTATAAGACCCAAAATTCGAGGAATACAACCATTGAAAATAACCAAACCCAGTTCCAATCTACCCAAAACAAAATGAACCAAAGAATACGAATCAAAGACATCGCCGAAAAAGCCGGCGTCTCCACCGGTACTGTGGATCGTGTGCTGCACGAGCGCGGCAATGTCTCTTCGGAGGCAAAAGTTAAAGTGCTTAAAGTAATGGAGGAGCTGGGCTATGAGCGCAACATCATTGCCAGCACCCTCGCCTACAACAGGGTTTATCGCATCGGCACACTTTTGCCAGATATAAAGTCCGACCCCTATTGGGAGCAACCCTTTTCCGGTATCGAACGAGCATTGAAAACCGTACACCATTACGGCGTTTCGCTCGAACCCCATTTCTTCGGATTATTCGACCCCCAGAGCTTCCTCCATGCCGCGGAGAAAGTGCTCGATAACCCTCCGGATGCCATCCTATTCGCCCCTGTTTTTTTGAAAGAAAGCTATTCCCTCCTGAAAGCCTGCCACGAAAAAGGCATTCAAATAGCGATGATTAACACTTATGTTGACAATGCCGGCACTCTCAGCTACATTGGCCAAGACAGCTACCAAAGTGGTTTTCTGGCAGCCAGATTATTGCATTTTGGTTTGAACGATGGAGAAACAGCTATGCTGCTCAACCTGGAAATAGGCAGCCACAACGCGCAACACCTCATAGACAAAGAGAAAGGTTTTCGCGATTATTTCGGCCAGTTTCCCGAACAGCACATCGAAATAGCAAAACGGGACTTCGAAGATTTTGAGGATAAAAAAAGACTAAAGGGGTTTCTTACTGATTTGCTCATTGCGCACTCGAAACTTAACGGAATCTTTTTCACCAATTCCAGAGCTTACAAAGCCGTGGAATGCCTGCCCCTCGATGTGGTTCAGAAGATTAAGATCGTCGGATTCGACCTCATCGATCAGAATATCCGGCACCTCCGTCAAAATAACATCGATTTCCTCATCAATCAGAATCCCGTACAGCAGGGCTATATGGGCATCATCACCCTCGTCAATTTTCTGGTTTTTAAAAAACCAGTCGAAAAACTCCAGTACCTCCCCCTCGACATCGTAGTTACCGAGAATGTGGATTATTACCTCAAAAGGCAGGAGGAATTTGAGATTGTTCTCTGAAGGCGTCCAGCTCAAATCCCGCTTCCCTATCTTTGCCACTCAATATTTCACCAATTACCAACCACCATGCGAACCGACGACCTCCTGCAACGGGCCTTGCACCTGGAATTTCTGACAGCAGAAGAAGGCGTTTTTCTTTTTGAAAATGCGGCCACAGCCGAACTGATGTATGTGGGCAACCGCATTCGTCAGCACCACGTGCCCGGCAATGTGGTCACGTGGATCATCGACCGCAACTCCAACACCACCAATGTCTGCATCGCCAACTGCAAGTTTTGCAATTTCTTCCGCCGCCCCGGCCATGAGGAGAGCTACGTCACCAGCATCGAAGAATACAAGAAAAAAATTGAAGAAACCTTCGCCTTTGGGGGCGAACAACTCCTCTTGCAGGGCGGCCACCATCCCGACCTGGGGCTGGACTATTACGTCAACCTTTTCCGGAAGTTAAAGGAATTGTACCCCAATTTGAAACTCCATGCTCTTGGCCCGCCCGAAATCGCCCACATCACCAAATTGGAAAAATCCACCCATCACGAAGTGCTCAAAGCACTGATGGAGGCCTGCCTCGACAGCCTGCCCGGTGCCGGTGCGGAAATCCTCGACGACCGGGTGCGCC
>CAZPHZ010000362.1:0-3372 GCA_964586035.1 uncultured Saprospiraceae bacterium | reverse complement strand
GTGGCTGTTGCCATTGTCAAAAATCCCTCGTGGGGAGATGCGCATGAAATGTCCGCCCCCATTCTGGACGAGGAAAATTGGAAAGAGCGCCCCGGAAACAGCCGCAAGATTATCATCTGGGAGAACTTTCGCCGCAAAGCCATTCTCGACGATTTCTTTGCCACCATGCACATTCCTGATTTGGAAAAAGAAAAAACTTAGAGCATGTTTGGAATTCCATCACCCGGCAGCAAAGGTGGGAATTCGGCGAAATCGCCTCTGTGGATGCGGGGCAATCTTTGCGGCCTGCATAGAACGCCTCCGCCGCAGCTTATTTCAACCGCTGCCGGATTTTGCTCCCCTTCCGCAGCGAGCGCAGCAACAGCAGCAAAAAGAACCCCGCCAAGCCGAAGGCGATGTTCGCCAGGCGTGATTCGCCATTTTGATGAAACAAAAACCCGAAGGTGCCGGCGGCGATGATGAGCAGTGTATAAATGAACTGTTGCCCCACCTGGTACAGCAGCTTGGCCCCCTCGCGGATGTCGGGAGTTTGTATTTCGAGGTCGCCCTTTTTGGCTTTGTGGAGCACGCGGTGCAGTTCGTCGGGCAGGCCGAGGGAGGTGGCCACGGTGCGGCGCAGCAGCCCGGTGATGAAGTTGACGAGGTTGCCGCGTTCGTCCATGACGAATTCCTTCACGTAGGGACGCACCACGTCGAGGGGGTTCATGGTGTCGTCGAGGGTGGAGCAGATGCCCAGCAGGAGGGTAATCATGCGGTTCATCAGCACCCAGTCTTTGGGCACCTGCACCGTGCCGGCGATGCCGGTGAACCCGATTTCCCGTATCAAATCGAATAGGCTGTTGTCGAAGGGTTTTATTTCGATGTCTTTGAAATTGAGGCCCTTCAGTTCCACCTCGTTTTGGAGGAAATTGCGGAGAGCGAGTATCATTTTCTCCGCCATTTTTTCGGCCTCGCGGCCTTCGGCAATAAAACCCATGAACTGGCAAGCCTCCACCATGGCGCCGGTGTCGTTGCGCACGGCAGCCTCGATGAGGCGGGGGATGCCCTCCATTAGCTGGCGGCTGAGCTGTGCCACAGCACCGAAATCGAGCAGCACCAGCGTGCCGTCGGGTTTCACCAGTATGTTGCCGGGGTGGGGGTCGGCGTGGTAGAGGCCGTCTTTGAACACCATGCGGCAGTACGCCCTTAGCAGGCGGCCGGCCAGCTCCCGCCGGTCGAGTTGCCAGGCATCGAGTTGGGCCGTGTGGGTGATTTTTTCGCCGTCGTACCAGGTTGTGGTGAGCACCCTCCGGGTGCAAAACCCCCCGTGCACCTGAGGCACGACGATTCGCTCCTCCTCATTCAGATTCTCCCCGATCTGCGTCATGGATGCTGCCTCGCGGGCAAAGTCCAGTTCCTCCTCAATCATCTTCCTGATTTGGGTGTAGAGATAGTCCATGCCCCTGATGTCGAAAAACCAGGTGATGAGCCGGGTAATTTTCTCGATGATTCTGAGGTCCACGGCGGCGATGGTCTCGATGGCGGCGTGCTGCACCTTGACGGCCACCTCCGTGCCATCGGGAAGCTGCGCCCGGTGCACCTGCCCGATACTGGCCGAGGCGACGGGTCTTTCGTCGAAACGGGCGAACAGTGCGGCAGGCTCTTTCCCGAATTCCCGCACGATGCGTTCCCGCACTTCGGCGAAAGGGCGCGGCGGTACTTTGTCCTGCAGGGCTTCGAGGGGCCTCTGAAACTCCTCCGGCAAAAAGCTGCCGAGGATGGACAACATCTGGCCCACCTTGATAAACAACCCCTTCAGCTGTAGAATGGCGGTCTTTACGCGCTCCGCATTGCGCACGTGGAGGGCCAGGATGCGCTTTTCGTAATACTTTTTACCAAAGACAATCTTTCGCAACAGCAGCCATCCGTAGCTGGCCATGACCACGAGGGCCGTGGCATAAGCCCGCCGCATGCGCCAGACCGGGGATTGGATTTTTTCTTTCGACATTCTGTGAAAATAAGAAGAGCAAGGTAAGGCAGGTGCGAAAAACGGCAGCATTCAATAGACGAATGCCCGTATTTTTTCAAAATAGAACCGGCCTGCGGTGTTTTGTTGTCAGCTTATAATACTCCTGCGGCCCGAAGTGAAGCCTTCGGACACCAGTTTCAATACAATCATTTTCATTATTAACACTATCTTCCAAATGTAATATTTTTATGTTGATGCTTTGCTAGTTGATTGTTTACTAACTATTTGTACCAGCCTATTAATTTTCTCCTTTATTTCTTTTTTGCCATTCCATCATCTCTTGGTAGACCATTTTTTCAGTGAGGCTATCGGCCATCACTTTCTTAAAATCCAGACCTTTGACATTAATTAGATATTCCATCATAAGTCCCCATAAATACCAAGGGCGATGTACTTCCGCAGTCTGATTCCACTGGGAGTCATCAAGGTAAATATCAAAACGTTCCGGTATTGAGTATCCGTTGTCATTTGGTGCAACAAATTGGTTAACACCGTACTCACAATATCCTTCAATTTTCCATGTCGGTAAAGTCCTTGCAGATATACTTCCGAAATAGTCATTAATATAACCATGCATGAGTTCATGTGTTGCCACATGTACAATGCTTCCTTCCCGGGTCAAATATTTGGGTTTTCCGCCAGTTCTCAATCCCAACTCTCTTATGAAATCTTCATTTACATATGCTGAACCTAAAAGAGAGAACCCCATTATTCTATTTGCTCGCACTGTCAGTCTGGCGAAGAAAGAGAATTTTTTCTGGCTTGAGCATAGACAGAGATTGTACCTGCTATCAGGGTTATAGATTGGAACCCTTTTAAGCCTCAAAAACACTTCTGACATGATAGAATCGGTCTCTTCACCGATTGGCAACTCACTATAAACGGCAATAGATCCGTACTGCTTTGCTTCTGGGAAAAATGGGCCGGGTGTGGACAAAACTACTATGTCCAATAAGATAAGTAGGATGACCACACCGACTATCACCCCCAACCACTTGAATAATTTTTTTATTGGCCTAGTTAACATTCCATTTACGACATGATAAGAGAATTAATGTCTGCTTGTTTTTTCACTATACCACACAACGGCAGTCTGTAAAGTTAATCAAACCATTCGCTTCCAGATAGCCGTAACGCCACCATTGCAGCAGACAGGAGGCTCACGGTGGTGGGCAAAGTGAGGATATGGCGCATCTCGGGCCGACTGCTGTTAGAAGTCTTCAAACTTCGGGCAGCAGGCAGAACACTCTACAGTTACGCTTCGCCCAACTTGACACAACTACTGCTTTATTGGCAGACTTGGGGCAAGCCGGTATATCTTTGAATTTATTGTCCTTTTTTCAGAGAGTTTATCAACAGGCACC
>CAZPHZ010000361.1:0-3373 GCA_964586035.1 uncultured Saprospiraceae bacterium | reverse complement strand
TGGGCAGGTTGAAGATTCGGGGTCGGACTGCGTATCTATGGCTGCGTATTTCAGAAAACGGTTCAACACGGAGTGCTTCATGTTCAGGCTCATAATCATAATTTTTGGCTACTATTCCAAATTGAGATTTTATGAAGAGGACAGGCCCCAAATCGTGTAATCCCCAGGCTGACCGGCCAATATTCTTTTCATGCAAGGGGAATGACCAGAGAATTTTAAAGCCCTCCATTATGTGGAACAGTTGTGATTTTATGGTTTATAAAGTGCAAACTTACAGAGAAAAAGGCCGATTCAAGTCAGGCGGCGAATTAACAAAATTTTAGTAACCTGCGAAGCATCATTCCACCCAATGTCATCGTTTTCCGGGCGAAAATTTAACTGTACTTAGATTTTTAAAACCAAGTGAACATTTTTCCGTGTGACCCTTTTATGTTTTTTGAGTCTAAGTCACAATAGTTTGTCAAAAAAAACTGGCTGACTGACGTCCTTGTTGGCCTGCCTTCATAAGCCATTAAACTTCTCAATCTATTATTTCAACTTTCAAACCTATTTTACGCATGAAAAGAATTCTTTTAATTTTTTCAAGTCTGTTTTTACTCACCACCGTTCTAGTGAATTCAGGCTGTACGAGTGACCCCACAGACCCCGGTACCGACCTCAACCCATTGGTGCAAATTGTCGCTGGGCCTACTCCTGGTGATATCATTACTGATTTGGGAGGTATAGTTAGTGTTTCCATCGAAGTGACCAAAGGCACCAACAATTTGAACACACTCACAATTTTGGAAGACGGGAGTAAGATTTCCGATCTCGCAAGGCTCGAATTTGTAGGGCAGGCAGGCGCTGCCAACCCTTTTCTTTTGAGTGGCGGTAACGAAAATGGTTTCACATGGGATATCAACATCAAAGCCCATAATGTGTATGAAACCCATACGTACACTTTCGAGGTGGCTGATGAAAAAGGGCTAACTGGCAGTGCGGAGTTTGATTTGACCATCGTTGAGCCCATTGAAATGGACATATCGGGCGTACTATGGAACCAGGCTGGTCCTGTTGGGCATGGGGGCATCGACCTCGACGACGGCTCTACCACGGGTACGGCACCTCACGTGAATGACCCCAACGACACCTATTTGTTGGCGGAAATGCGTGACATGGGTATCGATTCCCTCGCCGGATCCGGCGACAACTGGCGTAGGCAAATAGGCAGTATGAATGGTACCGAAATCCGTTTCGTTGGGAACAGTCTTCCCGATTTCGATTTCACCACAATTTCTACCAAAGAGGCAATAGTCACTGCCTTCGATGCAGCTTCACCTTTTACGGAAACGTTGCCAAACTGGGGTTCATTCACCGTGAGCGCCAAAGTCCAGGAGGGCGATATTTTTGCTGTCAACCAAGGTGATGCGAAATATTATCTCGTAAAAGTGGACAAGGTCACCGAGACCCTGGACCTGGGAGATAATACGGACAATTACGAAGTTTCCATCAAGTACTAATCCCTGTTTTAGAGAATTTTAAGGAGTGGCTGTCTGCAATGCAGACGGCCATTCTTGCTTTAACATCCTATTAACAGCGATTCAGCGGTTAATGGCCCCTTTTTACACATCGTTTGGCATAAATTTGCCCAGCCAAATTGCAGAATAATTTTTTTTTGAAAAAACTGTAGTTTTGTGCCATGTTTTAGAACACCACAAATTACGTCTCATCATTAAAACTAATTTAAGATGCTGAAGCAAATTAAAATTGGATTTCTCGCTTTGCTTGCGATTGGTTTTTTGGCAAGTTGCCAAAGCGACCAGGAATCCTCCAGAGAACAGGCAGTTGAAACTGCTGCCGGCGCCAATGGCGTTCAAACTTCTGCTACCCCTGGTCAGGTAGCTCCTAACGCCAATGCCACAAAGCCCGCTGCTCCTGCCGGACCAACTACCACTGCCAAATTCGCAGAAACCGAATTTAACTTTGGTAAAATTAAATCAGGAGAAAAAGTGAGCCACGAATACAAATTTACCAACACGGGCAAAGAACCCCTCGTTATCAGCAACGCCAAAGGCAGTTGTGGTTGTACCGTTCCAAAATGGCCCAAAGAGCCGATTGCTCCGGGTGCTACCAGCTCCATTCTCGTCGAGTTTAACAGCAAAGGGAAAAGCGGTTCCCAAACGAAGCAGGTGACAATTACAGCTAACACCGACCCACCCCAGAGTATTATTTATATCAAGGGTGATGTGACGCCGGCTCAACCCGCTGCGTCTACTTCTTCTACTGGTGCAAAACAGTAAGATGTTGCATTTGTAGCCCGGTAAAAAGCCTGCACAACTCATCTATTGTGCAGGCTTTTTTGTAGTCGATTGAATTTCTACTATGCGCAAATATTTCTCCCTCATCAAGTTCAGCCACACAATATTCGCAATGCCGTTTGCGATGCTGGGATTCTTTCTTGGAATATATTCAGAGGGTGGTGGATTCAAAGCCGGAGTTTTCGTTTTGGTGCTGCTATGTATGCTATTTGCCCGCAGTGCCGCTATGGCGTTCAACAGATTCCTCGATCGCGATATTGATGAAAAGAATCCGAGAACTTCTATTCGGGAAATTCCGGCGGGAATTATTAAACCCAAGGCTGCTTTGTATTTCGTCGTAGCCAGCAGCCTGCTGTTTATTGCCACTACCTGGTTCATCAACCCCATCTGTTTTTATCTTTCACCCGTTGCTTTGGCCGTTGTGTTAGGGTACAGCTTCACCAAAAGATTCACGGCTGTATGTCATTTTGTTTTGGGCCTTGGCTTGGCCCTGGCTCCCATCGGCGCTTATCTGGCAGTGACGGGGCACTTTGCGTTGATGCCGGTTTTATACTCGGGTGTGGTGCTGCTTTGGGTTTCTGGATTTGACATTATTTACGCGCTACAGGATGAGGAGTTCGATAAATCGCTGAACCTGAAATCCGTTCCCGTTGCCTTGGGGGGCAGGAAGTCGCTCCGGTTGTCCATGGTTCTGCATGTTATTTGTGCCATTTTGGTTTTGGCGACAACGGCTTTTTCAGAAAGGGTTTTCCCAGAGCTTGGTTGGCTCAGTTGGGGGGGCGCTACGATTTTCACAGCCTTTCTTTTTTATCAGCACACGCTTGTGAGGCCCAATGAACTCAGTAAAATTAATCTCGCATTTTTTACAGCAAATGGTGTAGCCAGCCTTATATTGGGCAGCCTGGTGATTCTCGATTTTTATTTCTAATTCAACCCTCCACGTCTTGGAATATCTAAAAACCTTTATCGACGGATATACGGGATATGCCGCTTATCTCTGGAATACGGTGCTTACTCCCGGCTGGCATAATTACTTTTATTGGCTACTCCTCGTTTCGGTATTTTTCTATTTAATT
>CAZPHZ010000360.1:0-3394 GCA_964586035.1 uncultured Saprospiraceae bacterium | reverse complement strand
ATATGCCACCGGCATTTATAAAAAGGATGAAAAGCCTCTTGTCCACAGACTTCCCGGCTTTCGAAGATTCGCTGACGCAACCGGCGCCCGTCAGTTTGAGGCTCAATCCCGGCAAACAGGTATCTGGTTTAGAGTTTTCAGACAAGGTGCCATGGCATCCCGAAGGGAGGTACCTGCCGGAGCGGCCGGTTTTTACGCTCGACCCACTATTTCACTCGGGGGCCTATTACGTGCAGGAAGCATCGTCCATGTTCGTGTACCAGGCCATTCACCAATATGCTGATGGCGCCCGTAATCTGAAAGTGCTCGATCTCTGCGCAGCACCAGGTGGCAAGAGCACTTTGATGTCTTCGGCATTGGGTAATGATGGACTTTTGGTGGCAAATGAAGTCATTCAGGGCAGGGTGCCGGCGCTCCGGATGAACCTCGAAAAGTGGGGTTCTCCGAATGTTGCAATCGCAAACCATGACCCTGCCGATTTTTCAAAACTCGGCGAATTCTTCGACATTGTGCTGGTCGATGCCCCCTGTTCCGGAGAAGGCCTGTTTCGCAAATCTCCGGCTGCTGCCGGCGAATGGTCGGAGGCGAACACCTCTCTTTGTGAGGTTCGGCAACAGAGGATATTGGCCAAAGCCGTCCATTTGGTTAAACCTGGCGGGCTGCTGGTTTACGCCACCTGTACCTTTAATCCGCGAGAAAATAGCAAAAACGTGTCCGCGATTTTGGAAAATGGAACCTTTGAGTTTTGCCCCATAGAATTAAAAGATTCATGGGGTGTGGAAACCCAGGAATTCGGTTATCAGTTTTATCCGCATCGTGTGAAAGGCGAAGGGTTTTTCATGGCATGTTTGCGGAAAACCGCAGACACCCAACCAATGGCAAAGCGCAGGAAAGGTGATTTCGACGGCTGGCGCAAATTGACAAAGAAGGAAAAAATTGTACTGAGACCATGGCTTTCAGATATGGAGAAGTTTGAGATATTTGAAAAGGCAAATGGAGATTTGGTGGCGCTGAATGCGGGCCGGCTGGACGATTATCTGAACCTCGCCTCTGCCCTGAAACGCCGGGCCTTCGGCACAAGGATAGGGAGGCTGAAAGGCAGGAATTTCGTGCCCTCTCACGCACTCGCACTGAGCCAATGTGTGGCGGATTCATTTCCGTCCATCGAGCTGAATGAGGTGGAGGCATTGCGGTATTTGCGAAAAGAGGTGGTAATGCCGGAGCAGGCTCAAAAAGGATGGTGCCTCGCCCGCTACAAAGGTCTCAACCTCGGCTGGATGAAAGTGCTGGAGCACCGTATGAACAACTATTTCCCGGTGGAATGGCGCATCAGGATGTAGTCGTTGATACAAAAAAAATGACCACCTTGTGAGGTGGTCATGCATAATGGTAAAGGATATTTCCTGTATAATAAGAGAAATTTGATCTTTATTAAGCGAGCTTAGCCATGTCTCTGACCAGGATTTTACCCCGGTTGAAATATATCAAATCGGACTTCCGCAATTCGTTCAGGACCAAGGTGACGGTCTGCCTTGACGTACATGTGATATTGGCAATGTCCTGATGGGTAAGGGAGTGTTTGAGCAACATTTCGAAGCCTATTCTACGGCCGCTGATATTCACGGCATCTTTAATGAAATCGACGATACGGGTACGTGCATCTTTGAAAATGAGCGATTCTAATTTGCTTTCTGCCCTCATCAGGCGATTGCCGAAAAGCGTCATTACCTTGTCGGCCAATTGAAAATTGCTGCGCATAAGCCGTTTCAAATCATCCACCTTTAAAACGTAGATATGAACCTCATCGCGCAAGGCCTGTGCAAAATCCTGGCGTTTGGTTTCGCCGATGATTCCCAGTTCTCCGAAAAGAGCCAACGGCTGAATGAGCGACTTTATCACCTCTTTGCCATCGTCGGAATGGGTGCCGATTTTGAGGGTGCCTTTCGCCAGAAAAAATAGATGATCGGATGTCTCGTCGGGAAGATAAATGTAACTGAACTTTGGCTTTATTTTGTAGTCCGCCATATCCTGGAGCCTGAGTTTTTCTTCATCGTTCAGGGATTCGAATAAAGGGAACTGGGTAATTGGAGTGATTGAATTGGTAATAGTTGTGCTCATTTTTACGTGTTTAGAAAGAGTATGTACTAATTCGGCAGTTACAGAATCAATGACACATAATTTGGTGAGTCCCCCTATGTGGAGATTAAATTTTTGTAAAAAATTAAAAATGCCAGCGTTAATGGAAGGAGGCGAATATCAATCGCCGAGTTTGAATGAGTTGGTGTTGGAACCATATCCCGCAAAGATACCCTCTCCGTTGACGATGTTGTCGTAAATGACTACGCCGTCGGAGAGCGGGTTTCCGGAATTCACCTGGCGGGTAAGCGTGGAGTGGTACAGGTAATAATCTTCCGTGACAGTTCGCAATTCTATGAAAAAATCGCCGGGAATACTGGCGTCAAGATTGTAGGAATAGCTGCCTTTGAACGGGAGACTCACGTGCTGGCCGTTGAAGGAGGCGTCTTTCAATAAAAAACTCCGGTTGTCAAAGTATTTTACCACGGGCATGTCGGGATCGGTAGGTTGGGCAGAGATAGGCGTATTCAGGAAGCGATTGCCCAATAGCGTGTCACCAGCGGCATTCAGAAGGTAGCTAGTGATTTCCTGATAAAATACAAGGTGGTAGAAATTCCTTTCTCCCGGTGGATCTTGAAAGTCAATAACTACATTGAAATTTACCACAACAACATGGTTGGAGTCTTCATCGGTGGTATTAGTAAAATTCGCTGATTCAATGGGTACTGCAAGAGGCACGCTGCTCGTGGCTGTAACGGCCTCGAACCCAGGCACCGTAACTTTGATGGTATAAGTGACGCCGGATTGAGGCGTGAGTTGGGTGGTACGGTAAAAGGGAGGACGGCCATCATCATCGGTCACCAATTCAAGTACTTCCAACAATTCATTTCCTGCAAAAACCATCACGGTGGCGTCGGTGAGATAGGAGGCCTCTTCGTTTGAGAGAACGGATTTTGTTTTGGAAACGAAAACTTCTAATTCATTTTGGTCAGAAAAGTTACTGATGACGACTATCCGCTGTTGCTGATTTACCTCGAAATCGATCGGCTCTTCGCAAGATAAAAGTGTAAATGCAAAAGCAATGAATAGTGTGATATATGGGTAATAACGCATCATTATTTTCCAACTCTTAGCTGGTTCATTGCCAAAGGTCGTTATTTTATTTGGCAATGAGAAAAATCATCCTACTAATTCAAAGCCTCTGTATTTCCTGAAATGCTTCTCAAATTTTAAAACTAAAAAGAACGGGCCAGGCCAAAGACAACCATTTACTTGATACGAAATACATCCTTGAACGAAAGCCCGGTTTGTCAAAATG
>CAZPHZ010000359.1:0-3437 GCA_964586035.1 uncultured Saprospiraceae bacterium | reverse complement strand
GACCTCGACAAACAACTCGTGAGAGTGAAGATATCACAGCGGCCGAGTGCGTCATTGGAGGCGCGAGCCATGAGGCGGGCCTTCCGTGACACCGGCATGTTGCGCCGCTGCGCAGGACAACAGCACGGCCGCGACGGAGGTGAGTAAGAATGGTTTCATGCCGCCAATATAGCTGCTTTTTGGACACTCCCCTATTTGCCGGCTGCACACTGCATCCTCTGCAGGCCCTTCCCGGCCTTACTTTAGCAGCCCCAGCCCTTCGGTGGCCGATTCGTCGCCGGGGGCGTAGAGCAGCACTTTGTTGAAGAGCAACTTAGCCTCGCTGTGTTTGCCGAGGGCGTATTTCGTCCATGCCAGCATCAGAAGGCTGTCGTAGTCGAAAGGGTACAGATTGACCACTTTTTCGAAATACTTTTCGGCGGTTTTGTAATCCTTCCGGCTGTAATAGATGGAGCCGGTGCGGTAATTGGTCAGCGAGTGGTTGGGGTCGATGCCGAGGATTTCCCGGTATTTTTCCAACACATCGTCCCAATGGCCGAGGGTGGAAGCGGGCAGTGCGTATCCCAGGCGGGCCTCGATGGACAAAGGTTTTAGTTCAATGCACTTTTGATAAAACCGCAGGCTTTCGGTATGCTCGCCGGCCTCGTAATTCAGCCAGCCGAGCCGCAGGTTACACTCGTAGGAATCGCCGCTGCACGCAGCTTTCAGCGTGTCGATGGCCAATTGATAATACCCGCTGTCTTCCAGCACGTAGCTCTTGCTGAACGCTTCCTGAAGCGATTGTTGTGCCATGCCCTGAGCGGCCAGCCCTAAGACCATGCATGTCACTATGGTCAGGGTCAATTTGTACTTTTTCATAATTGCGATTTTATGCCCAATAAAAATGTGTTGTAAAAAAAGTCCGTGTAGCTGTCTCTCTTTTTTTCGCGCTGCCCACCGGCAAACAGCATCCAGCGACCGGACAGGGTACGACTCAGCAACAGTGAAAAGCGCTCTTCCGTCAGGCTGATGGCGTTGTTAAAAAGCGAGGCGTCGTTTTCCAGAAAATAACCGGCACCGGATTTCGAATACCCCATCTCTGCCGCCAATTTTGGGGTGAGTTGCCACCTCGCCTCTGCGCTCCAGATCAGCCGGCCGGTGCCCTGCGAATGGTGCCAGGCAGCCATGCCCTTTATGAAAAGTGGGCTTCGACCGAAGGCCGGCACTATGCTGGTCGAAATGCCTCCCTGCCATGTTGCCACTGTATAAACGGCAGGCTCCTCCGGAAACTGTGTCACACGGGTGGCGATGTGCGCAAAATACGGAGCTACCGCCACCCTGCCCCACCTTTTTTCCGCTCCCAATTGCACCGCCCAATCCGCCTCTTCGAGGCGCTGTTCAGGCTGCGGCGTGGCCTTCGCAAATGCGTAGTGTATCGCTGCCATGCCCCGAAAACTGCGGCTAAAGCTGTAACGGCTGCGGAGATAATATTCGTATTGATTGATTACCTGCGTTTTCACCGGCAGTTGCAACCACACTAAAGCCTGCGTCAACCGCCAACGATAGCCCAGCCTGTGCCCCAGCCAGAAGCTGGCAAAGGTCATGTCGCCCACCGAATCGGGGGCGGTGCTCAGCTTGCGGCCCGCCTCTGCGTACATCCAGTCCACGGCTTTTACCGGCCTGATTTGAAGTTTTTCCCGGAGGGCTTCGCCAAATTTTTTACTCACAAAAAAGGCCTCATCGTCGCGCCCGGAAAAAAGCAGGGCATAATAGAGGTACTCCTGCGACAAGGGGTCTGCACTGTTGAAATGCAGGGCCTGCCCGAAATGCCGGGCGCTGCGCCAATAGTCCTTTTTTTCGTAAAAAGCCACCCCCATGCGGTAACGCAGGGCGTAATAATCGAGGCCTTCGGCGAGGGCCGAATCGCCCAGGGCGGCCAATGCCTTCCAGTTTTTTTGGTTAAAATACCCGAGGGTTCCGGCCTCCGTGGTGCGGTAATCCACCTGCGCCCCGGCCACAACTGACCAGAGCATCAAAACGGCTGCCCCTACCACCCGCATCCCAGGTCCGTTATTTTTCATTTCTGTCGTCATGCACTTGCCGGGCGATAGTCGCCCGCTCTTCGCTTTTTATTTCAAAACGATCTATCCGGTTATTTTTAATCACAAAGGTAAAATGCAAAGGCTGGTGCCACTCGTTCTTCCTGCGCATGCCGGATGTGGAGCGGAGGATGATTTCGGACGGGCTCAGGCTGTTGTCCCGGCTGGCATATTCCAGCCTGTAACCGATGGACTGAAACACCATGAACGGGGCGATGAAATCCTGTAACCAGCGCCGCATACCCGAAATCACCTGGTACAGCGGCACGGTATCTTCGATAGCGATACCCTTGTTAAATCCCAACAGCACCTTGTAAGCCCCGAGGTAAAAATGGTAGAGCAACGACCGGCGGTCGCCCTCGAAGCCGGTGAAATACAACAGCGTTCCATCGTTGATAAAATGGGCCGTGCTCTTTGTTCCGTGGCAGAAAATATAAGTCTGGTTGAGCGTGTTGGCGAACACTTCCCACTTCACGCTCATGCCGTCACCGGTTTCCCACTCGAGCACTCGGCCGGGCTGAAAATCGAAGACCTCCGTGAGCAACGGCGTCGTCTTTACATTGCAAATTGTGTCGCCCTTGCGAGGGTAGTTGAAATGGTGGAATTCCGTCCCGGCGTTGTTTTTCAAAAGATAATACGCCAGCGGATATTTCAGCGTCTTCGAGCCGATGTAGGGCGTGGCCTGCACCTGAAAATGAAGATGCGGCTGCGGCGAACGGCCCGAATTACCAAGCCTCGCCAGGGGTTCTCCTTTTTTGACAAAATCGCCCATATTCACCTCGAAGCTGCCCTCTTTCAGGTGGCTGATTTTGGTGAATAGGTCATCGGCGTGTTTCAACACAATAGTGTTGCCCCAGTTTTGGCGAATGTTCACCTCGCCGGGCACATTGTCGGGCACGCCGTCTTCGAGGGCCGTCACATAGCCGCTGGCAGGAGCGGTCACCGGCAGATTGTAACACAGGTAGTCATCGGCAGAGGCGCCCTCATCGCGGAAGGTTTTGCCACTTTCGTCCTCAATCATGAAGTCCCAGGCATGGCGCCAGTCACCACGGTGGGTGTACTCGCCGTCGTGGGCCTGCGACACCTTCCAATCTCCCAAAAACGGCAGGCCGATTTGAAAAAGTGCATTTTGCGAAAAGCGCTCCTGCCAGTTGCGGAACGCATAGAGATTCTGCTCCGGTGAAAAGCGTTGCACGGTCACTTTCTGAAAATGCGCCTTTCTGATGAAATTGGCGATATAGACCACCGTGAGCACCATCACGACGAACGGCAGCGAATACACCGGCAACTGGAATGGCTCGAACAGCGAACTGCACGCCGCAATCAGCAAGGCTATCAGTGGAGCCGTGACCACCACGA
>CAZPHZ010000358.1:0-3444 GCA_964586035.1 uncultured Saprospiraceae bacterium | reverse complement strand
TATATCTTTAAGATAGTGGCCCAAAGCTTATTTTTCAAACATAGGAACTCAACCTTCTAAACCCTCTAAACTCTCTAAACCTTCTAAACCCTCTCAACTTATCTCAACTTCCTTATTCCACCATAAGCTTGCCAGCTCCGCATCCATCTCCGCATTTCAGGCGGTAAATATACAAACCCGAAACCGGAAATTCTGCCCGGCCGATTTTCCATTCCCGGCGACCGGGAGCCTGCCGTTTGGTTGATGAAAAAATAACCTGGCCGGACAAATCCGAAATGGTCAGTGTCACCCCGCTTTCTTCGGGAAGGAAATATTCGATGGTAGTGCTTTTGCTGAATGGATTCGGCCGGACACCCAGCATTCGGAATACCGGCTCTTCCGACCCACTGTCTCCAAATGTCAGCGAAAGATGAAACTGTTCGAGGTCCGGGGAATAAGCTTCGGCGTCCATTTCCGGCTCGTCCAAAT
Organism: uncultured Saprospiraceae bacterium; assembly: GCA_964586035.1. Lineage (GTDB taxonomy): Bacteria > Bacteroidota > Bacteroidia > Chitinophagales > Saprospiraceae > UBA6168. Next base: position 2,976 of record CAZPHZ010000358.1, on the reverse strand, counting down.
TGAGCGCATCGCTCAGCCAGCCCTCCTCTTTGGCGGAGAAATGCAATGTAAATGCCGGCCCGTTTGGCGATGGCTGCGCGACGGTGCTGAACCAACTGGTTTTCAGCAGGCCTCTGGCCAAACCTGCGGTGCCGAAACATTCCGGCCCGGTGTATCCCGGTTCGATTTTTTCCAACGAGAGCTTTGCCGGGTCAAATTGCAGGGCAAACTGAAAACCCGAAAGCGGGTCGGCTCCCGGTGAAAACGGCAGTTCATACTCCTCTCCTTTTTTCAAAAACAGGTTTGGCAAAATGAGTTCCGATACTCCGGTGTATGACCGCTCGTGGATTTCACCGGCGAAAGCCGGAATCGCGCTGTTGTTCAGGTCACCGATTTTTATACCTATAAAATCGAACGGTGATAAGGGAGGGTTATTTATTGAAATTGTCTCAGGAATGGGAGTGGCAAATGGGTTAAGCGGATTTGTGAAAACAAAATCCTTCGGAACAAAGCGCCACGATGTGTTGTTTGGGAAACTCTGCGTGATACCCAATATAAGTTTTCGCATTTCCACTGCATCAAATGTGGTGATGGAGTTGGACTTGTTCACGTCGGCAGCTATCATCTTGTAAGGGCTGTCCAACATTTGAACGCCGAGAACGTGCTTTACCAGGAGTACCCCATCGTATGTAGTGACGCCATTCACGTGATTGTCATTTTTGTACGGAGTAACGCTCAATGTACTTCCGAAGGGCGCCAGGTAGATGTAGTTTCCGCTGGTGTCAGTAGTCGTCAGATAGCCATCGGAAAAGTTTACATCCACATTGGCAATCCCCTGCATTATTTCAGTGGAGATGTTACCGGTTATTGTATCAAAAGTCTCGCATTCGATATTAGGGGCAAGGCCAATGATGAGGGTCGTTTCACAATAATCCTGACTCCCGTTCGAGTCAGTTACCCAGAGTTGAACGGCATACTGTCCAGCTTCTTCACATCCGAAGATTTGATTGACATCGGTGGTGTCAGCAGAAAAGGAAAACTTGATTCCCGATGGGCAATTGTCGTAGCTTCCAGCGTCAAAATTGTTGGCCCAGACCTCGACAGGTGGGGCCCAGGGATCTGTAATCATCACAACCAATTGGCTATTGCACACCGCCACGGGTGGCGGGTCAATCACCGAGAGGATGGTGCTGCATTCCGAGGCATTATTGCATTGGTCGAGGGCGGTGTATTGCACCTGGTAATCTCCGGCAGATACGAAATAAAAAGGCCCGTATCCCGATTGCCAGTTTCCGTCGATATTGATACCGGCAGTTACGGTGGTGAGGTTGGTGCAATCCTCGATTTCCGGTACCGGTAGCATCACCGTGGCGTGGCAGAGCGTGTCGGGAATGATGACCGGGAAAATTTCGCAGTTATTGGTGAAAACGGGGTCCACATCGTCTATCACTTTTATGATTTGCTCGTATTCAATGTAGCCGTCCCAGGGGTCGCTGTCGTCATCGGTGTCGGGGCCGAAAGGGTTGGAAGCTGCTGCCACGCCCGGCATGGCGATGTCGTTCCAGCTATCCCGGAAGGTGCGTCCATCGCAATCGCCATCACCGTCGAGGTCGCAATCGGGGTAGGGCAGGCCCAGCTGGTTTTCGGGCAATTCCACCACTTCCTGGTCGAGGGAATCGCCGGTGACGCAGAGATTGGCCACATGCCAGGTTCGCTTTATTTTAAAACAGGCGTCCGGGAGGACGGTGAAGGTTTCATCTGTGTGCCAAACGGTGAGGTTCTCGCAGTCACCTCCCGTGATGACAGGCTCCCCGAATTCGGCTGGGGTGGTTCCGCAATTCAGGGTAATATCCGCGGGAAACTCCACGACGAAATCCGAAACCTGCTCGACCTGAATATTTTGGAAACACTGTTCCGGTTGAATCGGGTCTTCGATGATGATGGTGCGGTAAATGAACCCTTCGCCACATGAATCGACGGTAACGGAGGCCGTTTCCGAAAGGTCAAAACTGCAATTATTATAAAATACAGGTTCGCCGAAAGGCGCCAATACGCTGAAGATTCCGGCTTCGAGGCTGTCTTTCAATGCGTCATTAAAATAGTTGCATGTGATAAGCGTGTCATGGGGGCACTCCGACACAATGCCATCCTGCACCACTATCAGGCTCAAATTAAAAGTAGAATTGCCACAGGCATCCGTTGCGGTGTATTGAATATTGTAATTGCCTTGTATTTTGGGCACATCCACCACGCCCCCATTTGTATGCAGAGTGTCCCATGGAGTTTCAATTTCGACCGAAAAACTGGAACATTCGTAGTTGAGGGTAATGGGAGGCAGGGTCGTTGCGATGGGGCAGGTGGTACCCGAACTCACCCAAATCGTATCAGGGATGCTAAATGACGGGGGCTGGTCGTCTTCCACCACAATGGTTTGCACCTGAACCCGTTCGCTGCTCTCGCAAAAATCGAACGCCGTCCATTTTCTTTCAATGATGTATTTTGCTCCGCAAACATGCGTGATGCTATCGGTGTAAAATACCGCAAGGTCGCACGGTACGTTGTTCCCGCTCAGTTTCAAACCGGCCAGGGTGGGCACACCGGTTTGGCTGGTATCTGTTGAAGCCAGGTATCCTGTGGAGTCGCTGCATGCAATGGCCGGTAGATCGGAGCCGTCGTAGTTTGGCGGGAAAACTATTTCGTTGAGATTTGCCCGGCGTGCGGTGATATTTTGCTGGCAGGTAGTAACATTGCCATAGGGGTCCGTGGAGTGCCAGGTGCGCAAAATGTGCCAAGCGATGCTGTCACCATCGCAATATGAATTGGTGCGTTGGTCCATAAACTCGATACTAAGGGTGTCGGCGGCGACACAACCGGTAATAAGGGGTAGACCTGTATTTGCGGGGTCGTCATCTATATTGCAAAGGATGCCCGCTGCATGCGGGCAGGTGTTGGTCGGCGGGGTGTGTGCCTTCATCATCGGATGCTAACCTCGACACT
>CAZPHZ010000357.1:0-3446 GCA_964586035.1 uncultured Saprospiraceae bacterium | reverse complement strand
GGACAAACGCCGCGCGCTGACTTCGAGAAGCGCATACAGCAGCGACAGCACGGCAGTCCCGCCCCACCACCCTGCTTTCCGAAATGAAAAATCACCGCTGGGACCGGCAGCCGACGGAGTGGTCGCAGTGAGCGATGAACAACGACCGAAGGATGTCCCGCAACAAAGGTCGGGATGTCCAACACCAACACCTGTCTTCAAAAGGAATTGAAACTGGGAAACTGGTAACTTAAAAATGCTAAAATCGACTGCCAATTTTCATTACCTTGTCAGCCGTTTAACTATAACTAAACACCGGCTCTATGCATCTCGACTTGCACATCGCTGACTATGCTGTCATTTTTTTATATTTCCTTTTTGTACTGACAGTGGGATGGCTCGTTAAACGGCAGGTGAAATCGAGCAACGATTTCCTGATGAGCGGGCGCTCCATTCCATTATGGATTACAAGCCTCGCCTTTATCTCCGCCAATTTGGGAGCACAGGAGGTCATCGGAATGTCGGCCTCTGGTGCCAAATACGGCATCATGACGAGCCACTTTTATTGGGTGGGGGCCATTCCGGCGATGATATTTTTGGGGGTGCTGATGATGCCATTTTACTATGGCAGCAAAGCCAGGTCGGTGCCGGAGTACCTTAAACTGCGTTTCGATGAAAAAACGCGGAGTGTCAATGCGTTCAGCTTTGCGGCGATGACGCTGTTCTCTTCCGGCATCTCGATGTATGCGCTGGCAAGGCTGCTGGAACTCATCCTCGGCTGGGATTTCGACATGTCGGTGCTACTCTCTGCAGGCATCGTCATGGCGTACATCTTTCTGGGAGGACTTACGAGTGCCGTGTACAACGAAGTGCTACAGTTTTTCCTCATCGTGCTCGGCATCGCACCGGTGGTGTTCGTGGGCCTCCACGAAGTTGGCGGATGGGCAGGCATCGTGTCGAAACTACCGCCGGAGATGACCTCTTCGTGGAAATACATGGGCCATGCCGCAGATAACCCCATGGGGGTCAATACCTGGAGTTTGGTAATGGGCCTCGGCCTTGCCATGTCGTTCGGCTATTGGTGTACCGATTTTCTGGTGGTGCAGCGAGCGATGGTAGCACGTCATATTATCGCTTCGCAAAAAACGCCCATCTTCGCCGCCATCCCCAAAATGCTCATGCCGTTCATCGTCATTTTCCCAGGGCTGATAGCCGTTGCGCTGCCCTATTTCACGAGCGGATATTCGCTTCCCGTCGGTGCTGATGGTGGTCCCGATTATAATATGGCTCTGCCTTCGCTCATCTCCCATTATTACCCGGAGGGGTTGCTCGGCGTGGGACTGACGGCGCTGCTCGCCTCGTTCATGTCGGGCATGGCGGGCAATGTCACGGCATTCAACACCGTATGGACTTTCGACATTTACCAGCCGTATATTCGCAAAACCGCCTCCGACCGGCATTACCTCGTGGTGGGAAAAGTGACGACCGTGTTGGGGGTGATAGCCTCAATAGGTGTGGCCTATCTGACAGCGAGTTTCAACAACATCAACGATTTTCTGCAGGTGGTTTTCAGTTTTGTCAATGCACCACTGTTCGCCACGTTTTTCCTCGGCATGTTTTGGAAAAGGGCCACAGGCCACGGGGCTTTTGCCGGTTTGCTGGCCGGTACTTTGTCCGCTGCGCTGGTGCACGGCCTCACCATTGCGGAAGGAAAAGGCGGCTGGATTGCCACATGGCACGAGTTCGGTTCCGGCCTCGGTCAGGCATTCAACATGGCGTGGATAGCCTTTACCGCAAATATTTTGGTTACGATTCTCGTGAGCTGGATGACCAAGCCGCGCTCCAGGGAATCGCTGAAAGGGTTGGTGTACGGACTGACGCCCGTCGTTGGAGGGGAGCAGAAAGCTTGGTACCTCCGGCCAGTGCCGTTGGCGATTATCGTGACGGTGGCGTGCCTGATTCTGAACTTTATATTTGCATAATCCGCCGATAGGCGTTAAAGATAAATCATGGAAAAAATTACCGACCTGCGTTTCATCATAGGCATGTTCTTCAGCCTGGTAGGTGCCATGCTCGTATTGCTGGCCTTCACCAGCTCCTCCGGCAAAGAATTCGGCACCACCCTCAACCAGTGGGCAGGACTGGCCATGCTCATTTTCGGACTCGCTATGTTGTGGCTGAATCACAGGGCAAAGAGGGAGTGAATTACTCAAACCGCCTGATGTCGTTCACGTCAAAAGTCCATTCAGGCGTGTGGAGGATTTCTCCAAAAGCGGCACTGTACCAAGGCGAAAGAGCCTGGCTTTCCGGGTTTTTCAAAACGTGAATTTCCTGGGCGGGCATGTAGCTCTGCGCCAATAGAAAAATTTTCTCCTTTGTCTGTACATGTTGGGCCACGTCCACCACTATAATAGCATGGCCGGGGCTACCGCCCCGAATGAACACATCGCCCGCCTTTAATTCTTCAATATCAACTGGTTTCAGCTCTTTTGCCAACGAAAGTGTCCCGGCATAGCTGAACACGATATTCATGTATTTCCTGAAATCAGCATAGCTCCCCGACGGGCGGCCGGTCTTTTGCCACCGGCAACGATTGCCATCTATCACTATGCGCTCACCTGCCCGCCATTTGGAATAGCTGGCAGTGAAGCCGTTTGTGAAATTGAAATGGATATCGTCATACCTTTTTTCCGCCAAAAGGTATTCGGCCCGCAGCCGCATCACAGCATCGGCGCATTGTTGCAGGTCTCTGCCGCCGGTGTCCATGTCAACCACTGCTGCATGAACATCCTGGCGGAATTTCAATTCGCCGTTGAAAAGATGGACGGCAGACCCGGCCGGTTTCAGCGGCAGATTTCGCAGGTAAGCACCAAAAGAATGAGCCGTTTCAGGCACTCGTTCGTACCCATCGGGAACTGCCATCCGCTCACTGATGGTTTCTCCTCCCGGTTCAATGTTATGTGGTTCCGAATCTTGCACTGTGGCAACACTTTCTTGCTGGGGTGATTGACCACAGGCAGAAATGGTCAGTGAAATAAGGGCAATTTGCAAGATTTTGTTTTTCATGTTAAAAAAACGCCCGTAATTCCCATTCAGTATGGCAAACCCAGATGGGAATAAATTGCCGTTATGAGCTCAATGGCTTAACTTTGGCTGAACAAACGCTGTTCAGATATATTGGAAATGGGATTCGAAGATAGCGCACCAAAATGGATTTCCCGGCGGATGCCCAAGGGCTTTTTTCAAAAAAGAAAAACGCCCCTCTCCGAAAGCGACGGTTTTCGGGCCGGTTTCAATTATCAGGATTTGGTCAATGATAATATGGCTCATTTTGAAGGGCCGGACGAGGTTCAATCTAATACGACCAGGCAATTCCCAACAGTTGTGGTTCTCATCATTTTTTTATCGCATGCCACGGCAACTTACATCCCATATTCTCTGTTTTAAAACTTTGATTTCGCCAGAAT
>CAZPHZ010000356.1:0-3446 GCA_964586035.1 uncultured Saprospiraceae bacterium | reverse complement strand
TTGAACATGTCAGTGGTTGGTAATTTTTAATCCAGGTAGTTTCAAGCAGAAGGGCTGAAAGTTTATGTTTTATTATTAATGGTCTATGAGAACTCAGAATATTTATTAATAATAAACCATAATTCACCCCGGCTTTTGCGACCGCAAATATAGAGAATTTGCCGTAGGGCGGAATTCAATTTTGTGGGTTGGCGCTGCCGTTCACATCGCCCACTTTTACGCCAATGAAATCAGCATCGGGAATATCGGCTGCGAGGTTGGCTATTTCTATATGGTCCGGGATTGGCTCCTGAAACGGGTTGGTGGGGTCTGGAAAAGTGTATGCTGCATCAATGAAACGCCAGGAAGTATTCCCGTTGGGGAAGGCGGTAGTGATATTGAGAATCATTTGCTGAATTTGTACCATGTCGAAGGTGGTGACTGAGCCCGACAGATTCACATCGGCGGCGATGAGCTTGAACGGCGAGTCGAGCAGCGTGGTGCCGAGGATGTGTTTCTGAATGAGCACTAAGTCGAAAGTCGTTACCCCATTCATCGGATTCACATCTTTGGAAGGCGTGAGCGTGTATGCGTTGCCAGCAGGCAACATGTTGAACTGATAAGAACCGCTGGCATCCGAATTAGTGGAAACATTCAGACCTGCGGGAGATTCGAGCGTGAGATCCACGAGATTGATGCCGTCGTTGTTTTCTGTGTGGACCAGACCGGCAACCATAAAACTGAGGCTTTGGCAGAAGGTATCGGGCACCGGCGGTTGCACGATGAGTGTCGATTGGCAAAAATTCTGGTTTCCCGTACTATCACTGACCCATAATTCGATGGCGTTGAGTCCGACTTCGGTACAAGTGAGAATCGACTCGGCCTGCACGGAGTCGGGTACAAAGGAATAGAATAGCCCACCCCCGCAATTGTCGTGGCTGCCATCGTCGAATTCAACGGCGGCTATGGTCACTTCCGGTGGCAAAACTGCGGGCAGACTTACGAACACTGCCGTGGTGCAAATGGTTACAGGAGCCGTCACGTCCAACACATCGAACTGGGTAGTGCAAGTACCGGTATTGCCGCACACATCGGTTGCGTAATAGCTGATTTCATAAGTGCCGGGTTCCAATAACGCACTGTCACCGAGTCCCAAACCCAAGCTGTCACTTACAGTTAGTATAAGGGTGTCGCCGCAGGCATCCGAAACCGGAACAGGTATGGTGAATGTGGTGAGACAGGAGTCGGGGTCGAGTAAAATATCTGCTATTTCGCAGCCCTCCGGAAATACAGGTATGGCGGCATCATTCACCTCGATGGTCTGTAGAAACTTCATAATGCCATCGCCACCATCGGAAAACCAGAGAGGAGAAATCTTTATGTCGTCGTGGTTATTGGTACCGTTGTAAATACAAGTGTTGATGACGGTCCAAGTGCGGTGAACGGTGTAACAATGCAAAATTGGAGATAGCTCTACATCATCCTCGAAAGTAAGCGTCATTTGCTCGCAGGTAATATTTAGCAATTGTGGCTCTCCTGAATTTCCCGCAGGGGTTGTACATAGTTTAATATCCTCCGGAAAAATCACTTCGAAATCTGAAAAGTGCTCAACGGCAATTATTTGGGTACAAACAACCGCCGTGTCTGTGTTGGTGGTAGTTATCGTTCGTTCCACGGAGCCGATTCCGCAAGAATTGACATTGGGTGAAAAAACCTGCTCAGTTTGCAGTTCGCAATTGGCGTAGTATTGAGGATAGCCCAGCCTTTCATTCAGTGGCTCCAATTGCCCCGTTTGTACGGCGGTAAGCAATGTGTCGAGAAAATAATCGCAGTTGATAGTATCGGCAGGGGGGCATGACACCAAAAGGCCTTCGTCGATGAGAATGACAGTGCTGTCTGAAGAGGTGTGGCCGCATTCATCGGTCAATGTGTAATACACAGGGTAGGTGCCCTGTGCGGGAATAATATGTGTGAGACCTCCGTTGGTATTGATGGTGTCCCACGGAGTAATAATTTCTGTAGTGAATGGTGAACATTCCGACACGATGGTAGCGCCCGGTATATAAAATGAATCCGCACATTCGGTGGCAGTACTCACATAAATGGTATCTGGAAGAGTGAAAACGGGCGGGAAAGGATCTATTATTTTGATGAGTTGCGTGTCCTTGACGGTGGTGGCAGGTGGGCATAAACTAACCGCTGTCCACACCCTTTTGATTTCATAAGAAGCACCACAGAGCTGGGTTTCGAAATCGATAAATGAAACGGCCAGTTTGCAGGAAGGCGGGCCCTCAGCCGGGAAGCCGTTGAAAACTGGAACTCCCGTGACTTCGGGAGAGGCCGTCATTTGCCACCCCGAGGTGTCGCTGCAGATTAGCGATACCGTATCTGTCCCGTTAAAATTGGGGGGAAATGTGACGAGTCCCGCATTGAAACGCATACCGGTGATGAGCTGCTCGCAAGTGTCCTTTTTACCAAAAGGATCGTTCGAAATCCAAAATCTTGAAATCTGGAAGGCGATAGTGTCCGGGCAGGACGGCACGACGATTTCATCCACTTTGCCAAGTTCCACATTCTGATAACATCCGGTGAGTGCAGGTGCTCCCGTTTGAGTTGAATCTATGGGTGTGTTGCAATATATAGTGAGGTCTGCCGGGCAAGTAATAGATGGGGGTGTACCTCCTGTTACCAGTACCTGCGAAGTGCATTGGGAGCCGGTGAACTGGTTTGTCAGTCGTACCGTAAAAGAAGCGCCTATATCGAAAGCGTCAATCATGGGAGGCAATGAATCGCCTGAGGCGGTCAGACGTGCGACGGTGAAATTCGCAGGGCAACCCGTAACCTGCGGGTCGAGAAACTCAGCTGAGAGCAACTCCCGTTCGCAGGTCTGGTTGAGCGAAACTTCCACGAAACTCTGACAGGTGGCGTTGTTGGCATTGTATTCCTCCACGGTCACATTGAATGTGCACGACTCAATATCGCCGTTGATGTTCGTGGTGGCGAGCAATACGACCGTTGTTCCCGTGGGAAACATAGAACCCGATTCGGGCAGAAAAATGGTGTCGACCAAGGGAATACTACTGCTCCAGACCAAGGTATCGAAATAGACGGGAATCTCACATTCGCCTACCCCTGCAGGCACAACATATGTGCCGGGGCAGGTAAGCGTAACAGGCTTGTTATCTGCGTGGGTTTGCGTTCCGCAAATCGTGGTTAAAATAATTACTCCAATTGTCAAAAGGCCACGCAAGCCAAACAATAGTGCTTCTGCATGTCTCATTTCCTGAGTGTTGAATTAATCGGTTTTGGCTAATTGGCGTCGTCGAGGTCGAGTTATGTTGAGACAAATTTAGGAGAATGAATCGTCCATCCTCAACCTTCTAAACCCTCTCAACCCTCTCACCCCTCTCAACTCTCTAAACCTTCTACACCCTCTGCACTCATCATCAACTTTCTCCTCGGTGGAA
>CAZPHZ010000355.1:0-3465 GCA_964586035.1 uncultured Saprospiraceae bacterium | reverse complement strand
CCCGTCAGGAAGCCATCACCGGCGAAATTCTCGAAATCGTGGGCGGTGCAGCAGCTTTGGAGAGCGCCTGATAAATTTGCAGACTTTATCAAAACAAAAGAAGGCGTGACTGGTAAAGTCACGCCTTCTTTTGATGAAAGGTTTTTAGTACGTGATTTTATCTTCCGGGCACCAATCTTTCTACTCAACTGCAATTGGTTATGTGCAGATATTTGACATAGTTGAGAAATAAAACTTCTCAACCATGAATCCAGTTGGCACAAAACTCATTGCAACGCAGTATAAAAGCCTTGATTTTTTAGCATCGTTCATTTCGAAAACTGTTTCAAAAAATCAACCATAGCATTGGTTCCATCAAATCCCGACTCTTCCAAACCCGGCCAGCCGTGTCCTTTGTTTTCAATCGTAATGGCCTTTACCTCCGTATTTGCATCGCAGTTGTTGAAATCGACAATCCACACCTTGCCATTGAGGCCGTTCACGATGGTTGTGTCTGCCTGACTGACGGAACATTGGTTATTGTCCGCCCAAAACAGGACAGAATCGTGGAAAGATATGTCTATCCGGTTTCCATCCTTCGTTTTGCCTCCAAAGTAATTCACGTTGGTATCATTCAACCCATGAATCATAATAATCGGAATCGGCTGGGTAGGTTGTACGGTAATGACGGGGCTCAGAGAGTCTACCTGGCCACCAATGGTTGACTGATTGGCCGCTGCAGCAGCGAATACATCTGCCATTTCCCCAGCTAATCGTTGAGTAAGCATCCCTCCATTGGAGCCCCCCATGGCATAAATACGGCTCGCGTCAATTTTTAAACTGACAGATAAGGTGTCCACAATTTTTCGCATAAATCCAACATCGTTCACTTTGAAATGATAAGCCAGTCCGCAGCAATGCACCGCATTCCAGGTACTGGCGCCCAGGTTGCCGTCAGGACTGGCACCATTGGGAAACACAAGAATCCAGTTTTCGTCGTCACAGCGCTGTATCAGGTCTTTCCGATTGTTGAACATGAATCCCATCGACAAATTTCCACCATGTAAACAGATCAATAAAGGCCGGGGCGACGTATGATCATACTGCGAGGGAATGATCAGCTTAAACTTGCGGTCCAGAGTATCCACTTTCATTGAAATGTCGTAAACCCCTGGAACCGGCACTATCGCTGGTTCCACCATTGAATCATCTTTGCCGCAAGCCAGGAGTCCGGCACAACAGCAAAAAGCAAGTCCAAGTTTTAAGAATTGAGAGGAGAGTTTTGTAAGTAATTTCTGTCGCATCATGACAAGTATGTTTAAATGTTTGTTTTTCCTGTTGCTCAATTTACCAACGTGGGGCAAAAAGTGATGACGTCAGCATTATATGGACCATGTAGAAAATCTAACAGGAGTTATTCTGCGTGAATCTATGAAATTTTTTTTGTAAATACTGTTTTTCGGGAGTCAGCGTTGCTTGTTTTTTAAGTCCCCGGTTATAAATAGAAAAGAAATGGCACCGTTTCGCTACCCTGCAATCACGTCGTTTTCGTCAGAGGTCTTTCCGCACATTTGAAGTCCCGTCCGCACTTTCTATTTTTGAGCCGCATGACGAACAAGGAATACAAAGAGCTGCTGCCCACCTGGCCCAAAGACCCCGGCGTCTACCGCTTTCTCGATGCCGGTGGGAGGGTGCTGTACGTCGGCAAAGCCAAAAACCTGAAAAACCGGCTGACCTCCTATTTCGGCTCTTCAAAGAACAGACCCTACAAAACCCGCATCATGGTGAAAAACGCCAGCCGCATCGAACTCACCATCGTGGAAACCGAGACGGACGCCCTGCTCCTCGAAAACACCCTCATCAAGCGCTTCCAGCCACCGTACAACGTCATGCTCAAAGACGGCAAAAGCTACACTTACATTTGCATCAAAAACGAGCGGTTTCCGAGGGTCTTTCTCACCCGGCGGGTCATCAAGGACGGCTCCATCTATTTTGGACCATACACCTCCAAATGGCGGGTGTCCATTATTCTGGATTTGATAAAATCCCTGTTCCCGCTGCGCACCTGCAAGCTCAACCTTTCGGAAGCAAGCCTCCGGAAAAACATGGGGAAGGGAGAGTACAAAAAATGCCTGCAATACGACATCAAAAACTGCAAGGCACCCTGCGAAGGCTGGGAAGACGAGGATACCTACAACGAAAAAGTTGAGCAAATAAAAAACATCCTGAAAGGCAACTTCGGCTCCGTGAAGCGCCACTTTCAGCAAAAGATGGCCGGCTACGCCGAAAATATGGCCTATGAAAAAGCGCAGGATTTAAAAGAAAAACTTACGGCATTCGAGGATTATCAGGGCAAGAGCACGGTGGTGAGCACCACCATCCGCGACGTGGACGTGTTCTCCATCGCCGGGGACGAAAAGCACGCTTACGTCAATTATATCAAAGTCGTCAACGGGGCCATCATCAACACCTACACGCAGGAGATGGTGAAAAATCTCGACGACGACGAGCAGGAGTTGCTCAGCTTTGTCATCCCGGAATTGCGGGAGCGATTCAGCAGCATCGCACCGGAAATCATCGTGGCCAACATAGTGGAAGTGGCCGAAGAAGGGGTAACTCTGACCGTCCCGAAAATCGGCGACAAAAAGAAGCTGCTCGACCTGTCGCAGAAAAACGTGCACTATTTTTTGCTCCAAAAAAAGAAGGAAGCCGTTTCGAAGAAAAACAGGCAAACCTCTGCCGAACGCATTTTGCGCACCTTGCAGCAAGACCTGCATATGGCAGAAGTGCCGCTCCACATCGAGTGTTTCGACAACTCCAACATGCAGGGCAGCTTCCCCGTCGCCTCTTGCGTGGTGTTCAAAAATGCCAAACCCTCCAAATCGGATTACCGCCATTACAACGTAAAAACCGTGACAGGCCCGGACGATTTCGCCTCGATGGAAGAAATCGTAACCCGCCGCTACAAGCGCCTGCTCCACGAGAATAAACCCCTGCCCCAACTCATCATCATAGACGGCGGCAAGGGGCAACTCAGTGCCGCCGCAAAAAGCCTCACCGCTCTCGGCATTCTCGATAAAGTGACGGTAGTGGGCATCGCCAAGCGATTGGAGGAAATCTTCTTCCCCGGCGATTCCATTCCTCTTTACATCAACAAAAAATCGGAGTCGCTGAAACTCATCCAACAGGCCCGCAACGAGGCACACCGCTTCGCCATCACCTTTCACCGTAACCAGCGCTCAAAGGATTTCACCAAAACGGAACTCCGGGACATTCCCGGCGTCGGCGAGAAGACAGCGGCCAAATTGCTCAAACATTTTGGCTCGGTGAAAAAACTGAAGGACGCTCCCCTGCCGGAACTCGAAGCGGCGATTGGGAAGACAGCAGCAGGGAAGGTGTGGCGGTATTTCGGGAAGGGGGAGTAATGAACTGGCCAAATAGTTCGATGCAGTTGCGCCAAATGGTAAATATTTCTACATTTGCCGC
>CAZPHZ010000354.1:0-3468 GCA_964586035.1 uncultured Saprospiraceae bacterium | reverse complement strand
AACAGCCCGGCCCTCAACCCCCTCAACTTTTCTCAACCCCCTCAACTCTCTCAACCTCTTCAACCTCTCAAAAAGATACCTCGCCATCGTTTCCAAAATTCAGCCCGATGAGGTAACTCGTACCCGCAAAATTACCGCGATGAAAAGAAGTCACCATGTCAAAGCGGAGGAAGCGGAGCACGCCGAAGCCGATGTTCGCGATGCCTAACGATGCTTCCCAATAATCCTTGTTTTCCTCTGTGTAAAGAAAGCCTGCTCCGGCGACGGTGGTCCAGCCAAGCTTTTTGAGCAGCGGCATTTTATCCAAAATAAACCCCTGGAAGTTGTGCTCCCAATGCCCCTCGGCCCACGAGGAAATGGAGCTGTGCAAATAATAGGGCAAGGCTTTAAAGGAGGTCAGGTAGTTTGCGGGATTTCCAAGATTCGTTTCGTTGCCATTGAAATGTTTGAAGTCTTGAAAATACAGTTTATTACTACCCAGGAAGCTGCCAGCCTCAGCGTAAAAAGAGGAATTGCCCGCCAGGCCGAGTGGCAGTTCATCTTTTGTGATAGCGACCGATAATCGCTTGAATTTTACATCGCTTCGAAAGCCAGCACTGCCAAAAGGAATACCTTGCCGGTAGTGCACCCACAGGTCGGGCCAGCGACTGCCCATAATATATTTCCGATCGGGGTAGTCGAGGTATTTTTGCCGGAAACGAATGCGCATGTCAATACCCGCGGTAAATGCCCTGTTTTCCGAGATGTTCACGGCGTCCACGTTATAATTTAGCGGCAGGTTGTCATCGTAAGTCCGGCTATCCCTGTAAAAAAAGCTGTAATCCGAATGCGTTTCCAGCGGGGAGCGCTTGGCCCACTGCACCGAGGTTTTTACCAAAATTCCGTTGGCCACCTCCCGCCGGTATTTCAGGCGCACGGAGGTTTTGTCGTACAAGCGGATGAAGTTCCGGCGGAAAAATGTGGTGTAGAGTGTGTTTGTCAGGCGGGAGATGGGTTCGCGTTCGTTAAACTGTGCGGTTTCGCGGCCACCTGAAATGTTGAGACGCGAAAAGGTTTTCCGGTCGAAATTATAGGTACACTCACCGCTCACGCGAAATATCTTTTCCTCGAAGCCAAACGAAAGTTTCGATTTCACCTCCATCCATTTCACCCTGTTTTTGTCAAAATTCTTGCGATAGCCAAGCCCTGCGTACATGTTGTAGCCCTGAACCGTGTTGAACTGAACAGTGTTGAGCAACGATTCATAAGAGATGGCTCTTTGCCGCCAGGAGTTCCTGTGCGAGTAACCGAATAACAGGCTTGTCCATTTAAATTTGTTGTTCACCCGGTCCATGGAGTCGAGGTAAGGCCGGGAGGCATGCACTACTTGCAGGCTGTCTTTTTTCAGGTAATCGCGGCCCTCCTCATGGGTTAAAGGCACGGGGCGGGCCTCGCTCCAATAACTCGAATCCTTTTCATTGGCCCCCTCTTCCACCTTCATGAGGATGGGGCCGAAAAAGCCGTCAGCCAGGCCAGGCGTCAGGTCGTAATTGCGGTAGATGGCAGTGAAGTCGCCCCCAAACCGAAACCCCAAAAGGCCGCCTGTAAAAGAAAATGTCTGCGAAAACAGCCGCCATACATCTGGGGCAGCCACCGGCACGTGGGTTTGCCGTATATGCATGGTGTCAATCAAAGGTTGCTGAATAGACTTTCCGGTGACGAACAAATCGGTACTCTGAATATTCCACAGGCCGCTCACAATATAAATAAACCCATGATAAACCGGTTCCCCGGGGCGCTTGGGAATGACTTCGATTTTGTTTATCAAATGCCCCTCTTCGTCAACGATGGTGCCGTGCAACTTATAGCGGTAATGCCCCAAGGCTCCGCCGGCAATCGGTGAGATGACCTCCCGCCCGAATCTGTTCAGGTTTTCGTAAAAATTAATGTCCATGTCCTGGGCGCTGTTGAAACTAAAACCCAGGTCGTTGCCGCTCACTTTGCTCGACACCATAATCTCTTTGTACTCCCGTGGCTGCCGGAAGAACAATTTCGACACGGATTCTGAGAGGTAAACGATGCCCTGCCGGTTCGAGTCCAGGCTGCCTTCGAGGTCGCCGACTTCTTGGCCGAGAATCTTTTCCGGAGCATCCAACATTTTTACATTGCCTTTGATATAGACGTCGCAGGCGTATTCCTGTACCTGTTCTAAATAATATTTCCTTTTTGCGATTGCCTTACGGATAATGGGGTAAGCGGGGTCCTCCGCACTGGCTTTCACCTCGATTTGTTGCAATTGAATTGACTCCTTTTCCAACTTTACATTCAGCCGGATGGGCTGGTCCCCAACAGTGACATTTTCGATATGCTGCCGGAATCCCACATATTGAAAAACCAATTGGTAGCTGCCGTCATCAAGGTCCAGGAAGTACTCGCCTTGCATATTGGTGGTGGTGCCAATCGTGGTACCCTGCACATAAACGGTAGCGAATGGCAACGCCTCGCCAGCGGTATCGGTCACCAAGCCTTTCACCTGGGTATACGCGGTGAACTGCCAAAAAAGTAACGGAAAAAGAAAGGTCATCAGTCGGGTCATCATGTAAGGCGGTAATAAATCAAGGGTTGAGTTACGCTGTACCAACCTCCTAATCCTGAGAATTTTACAAAGAGCGGCTAAATTAAAGAATGGTTGC
The DNA here is from genome assembly GCA_964586035.1 of uncultured Saprospiraceae bacterium. GTDB lineage: Bacteria > Bacteroidota > Bacteroidia > Chitinophagales > Saprospiraceae > UBA6168. The sequence goes on along the minus strand of CAZPHZ010000354.1, from coordinate 796 downwards.
CTCACTTACGCCTGACGATATCTTCAACATTAAAGTTGTTTACGAATTCAATGACATCCGGGAAAAAGAGGTTAAAGTCAGCCTCGTACGCCTGGTAATCCAATTTCATGCTTTCGACGGCATGGTCATAAAAACGAGGCTTGCTGCTCCGCCGCTTTACCCGTTCCAGCGTGAATTTGAGCCCCTCCTCCGTTCCATATTTCATGAGCCAGTTATCTGCAATCATGCGGGGAAGCTTATCCTGCAACTCTGGAGGCATCAGATATAGATGGCGTTCGAGAATGGCGTAAGTATTTTGGGCAAATTCGGACAGCGGGATTTTGGAATAACGGTGCCAGTTTTTTGAAAGAATAAAATCGTGCAACACGTCCAAAATAACAGGGGCATAGCGGCCATGCCGGGGCCTCAATCTGCGCACACTCTTTCGCACGCAAGAATGCCTGTCAGTAAAAGAATCTATGCGGCGGTGGAGCACAACCCCCTGGCGAAAAGAAAGCGGCAACTGAGCCACCTGTTTGTTGGAAATAAAATCGCCGAGAAAATTGCCCACTGTAAGGGCTTCGTCGTGATGAGTGAGAAATAAATGTGCAAGGAAATTCATATTGGTGGTCTAGCAAGTCTGTTCCATGCAGTTTTATGCCGCATTACCATAAAACGCAGGGGTGAATTTTTGGTTGTCAGACAATTCGTTTGTCTAAAATGAGGGAAGTCGAAAGGCAGCCGCCAAATCTATCTGTTCCGCTTCTTCCTCCCTTTTTTACCTGTTGCAAGAAGCGGCTGCGTATATCTGTCGTAC
>CAZPHZ010000353.1:0-3469 GCA_964586035.1 uncultured Saprospiraceae bacterium | reverse complement strand
GAGAAAATCAGGAAAATACAAGCGGGACGACAAAACGAAGACGGGAGACGGTGGACGGTGGACAGGAGACGGGAGACGGTGGACGGGAGACGGTGGACGGTGGACGGGAGACAGGAGACGGCGGACGGGAGACCGGAGGATTTAAAGTGTGTTGCCTCTTCTTGACTTTATAAGATTTTTAATGGAGGCACGTATTTTTTCTGTAAGGTCCTCGAGATTTTCGAAAGTCTCTTTGTCAATGTAGCCGATACGATAGGCAATATGAAGCTGCGTGATGACTTCGGCGGCTGATCCTTTAGCGATGTTGAAAAAATGAATTTCTTCTTTTGTGCTGCCTCTTTCATTCCCTTCGGCAATGTTAGAAGAAATTGAAACTGCTGCTTTTGTTATTTGTGTTTTTAAACCAAAATCCTGCGAAAAAGGTGGCTTCCGTGCAATAGAATAAATATTTTCCGCCAGAGATAACGCATCTTGCCACACACGAAGGTCCTGAAATCTTCCCATTGAGAAATGTTTTAATCGTCCATTTACGTCAACCGTCAGTCGTCCCCCGTCAGTCGTCAATCGTCCGCCGTCAATCGTCCGCCGTCCGCCCGTGCTTTTCTTCCCATTCATGGTGGTGGCGTTCGGCGTCTTTTTCGTAAGCCCGGATGACATCTTTGACAAGACGGTGGCGCACCACATCATCGGCGGTGAGTGTTACCACCACGATACCTTCGATGCCGTGTAAAATGTCAATGGCTTTGCGCATGCCTGAATGCACGTGCCGCGGCAAGTCGATTTGAGAAAGGTCGCCGGTAAGGATGCACTTGGCACTTGGCCCGAGGCGGGTGAGGAACATCTTGATTTGGAGAGAAGAGGTATTTTGCGCCTCATCGAGGATGATAAAGGCGTTGTCGAGGGTTCGCCCGCGCATGTACGCTAATGGTGCAATTTCTATCACGCGGTTTTCCATAAAATAGCTCAGTTTTTCGGTGGGAATCATGTCGTCGAGCGCATCGTAAAGCGGGCGCAGATAAGGGTCTATTTTTTCCGTCAGATCGCCGGGGAGGTAACCCAGGCTTTCGCCGGCTTCCACCGCCGGGCGGGTGAGGATGATTTTTTTGACCAGTTTATTCTTCAAAGCCCTTACGGCGAGGGCCACGGCAGTATAGGTCTTTCCGGTGCCGGCGGGACCTACCGCAAATACCACATCATTTTCGTTGGAGGCCACCACGAGCTTTTGCTGGTTTTTGGTTTTCACCTTAATGACCCTGCCTTTGGGTCCATGCACCAAAACATTGCTCTTGGCCTGGTCGACGTGATTTTCAAAAGGGTTGGAGCCGTTAACGAGCAGTTCCTCCACCATATGTATGGGAAGTTCATTGCGCTCTTTCAGAAGGCGCACCATTTGCTCGAATTTGCCTTTGGCATTTTGCGTAATTTTTTTTTCGCCGGAAAGTTTGAGATTGCTACCTCGTGCAGTGATGGAAATATCGGGAAAGGCTCTGCGCAGAAGGTTCAATTTGATGTTGTTCTCGCCGTACAATTCGACGGGGTCAATGCCTTCGATGGTAAGAATAATTTCGCTCAAATTCTATTTCTGTTATTTGGGGCGGGAAGAAACGCATTGGCTCTAATCCGGATTCCGCCAAAAAGCGTACTTCTAACCGCCCTGATGAATTACTGTTGGAAATTTGGGGTACATTTACAGCAAAATTACACCTTCTCGCATTAAACGCCACTATTTCAAATAGACCGGAATATTGTCGTGTTTTTCAACACTGAATCGAAAAAATCCCGGCTTTTGGTGCCATCGTTTGTACAACCTGAATTACAATGCCTGAAGACGCTGCTCTTGAGTGAGCAGGTTCCCATACCGGTTGAAAAGTTAGGATTTCTTTTCCCCGCATCACATTTTGAAGACATAACCACCAAACCATGCCCGTTGTTACATTAACCACAGATTTTGGCCTTGACGACAATTATGTGGCCATCCTGAAAGGTGCCATGTTGTCCGAAAATCCCGGTCTTCAGATGGTGGATATCACGCACAATGTGGCACATTATGATATTGTTCAGGGGGCGTTTTTACTGAAAAACACCTACCATTATTTTCCCGAAAACACCATACATCTCGTTAGCATCAACAACTACTCCGGGAACCTGGCATTTATCGCGTTCCAACATGACGGGTATTATTTTGTGGGGCCTGATAACGGCATCTTTTCGCTGGTTTTCAGCAAATTGACGTCACCGGCCTACCGGCTGGCTTACGACGCCGGCGACCCCTTTCCCCTTAAAGATGTTTTCACGCATGCGGTCTCGCATCTCTGTTCGAATAAACCTATGCATGAAATCGGCCTGCCTGCCGGTGAAACCGAGCGCCGCATCGCCTTGCAACCCGTCATTGGTCCCTCTCAAATCAGAGGCTCCGTCATCTATGTGGACCATTATGAAAATGTGGTGGTAAACATCTCCAAAGCCCTGTTTGAAAAGGTGCGCAATGGTCGCAAATTTGCCCTCTATTTCAAACGCAACGACCCCATCACAGCCCTCTGCCACATCTATCACGAGGCGCCGGTGGGCGAACCACTTTGCCTTTTCAATGCTGCTGGCCATCTCGAAATAGCCATCAACATGGGCAAAGCCGGTAGTATGCTCGGCCTGAAATTAGACGATGTGGTGGAGGTGAATTTCTTTTGAACCCAACACTCCTTCCCCGGCAATCCGCAATATTTATCTACTTTGCGCAGCATAATTTTAACGAAACCTATGAGGTTTTGGAAACATCATAAGTCTGAATGGAAAATCTTCCCGTCATGAATCTAAACCTGAACGGAAAAGTATTCATCGTAAGCGGCGGCTCGAAGGGCATCGGCGAGGCCATCAGCCGCGCCATTGCCGCCGAAGGGGGCATCCCGGTCATGGCCACCCGCTCCACCGGTGTCACCGAGGCTTTGGCGGACGAAATAAAACGGGCTGGCGGCGAGGCCTTTTACGTGCTGGGCGATTTGCAAAAAGCCGAAAACTGCAAACAGGCCGTGGACGAAACCATCGCCCGGTACGGCCGTCTCGACGGCATCGTCAACAACGCCGGCGTCAACGATGGAGCCAGCCTCGAAAAAGGCCCCGAAGCCTTCCGTGCCTCCATCGCCCTCAACCTGTTTCACTATTTCGACCTCGTGCATTATGGCCTGCCGCACCTGAAAAAGAGCCGCGGCGCCATCGTCAACATCAGCTCGAAAGTGGCGCTCACGGGGCAGGGCCAAACCTCCGGCTATGCCGCCGCCAAAGGCGCACAATTAGCCCTGACGCCGGAATGGGCCGCCGCCCTCCTGCGCTGGTGCGAGCGGCTCTGCGTCGTCGATCTCGGGGGCTCGGCGCTGATCGCGCGCCCGCCGGGGAGCCGAGACCAGAACGTCTTCGGGGTGCGCCCCTCGGTGGCGATCACCTTTGCCCGCCGGCCCCCGCAGCGCGACGAGGGGGG
>CAZPHZ010000352.1:0-3471 GCA_964586035.1 uncultured Saprospiraceae bacterium | reverse complement strand
CGGGGTCGATGAGCCTCCGATAACGGAAATGCCACCCTTCCAAAAAAAGCCTCCCGCAACAGCATTGCTGCGGGAGGCTTTTTTTTATGCAAAAAGCCTCCCCTAGCAAATTATCAGCCCAATGCAACATTTGTCCCATCATTTGGCACATTTGTCCCCTACTTCATGAAGAATTATTTTCAGGTTTGTAACAAGTTTTTATTGGAAAGTGAATAACTGCCTTTACCACTTTTCAATTTTTAATTGCGTGCTCAATCCTGAGATTACAGCCGGGATGCCTGCCCAGGAATAGCGACAACACATCTATCGCGCGCGTTGCAATACCCGAACAAAGTCGCATACACATAATCATTCGACTTTCAAGAAGCACTTTATTAACCTGACAACATCGGTGCTTTTGCCGTGCAGTTATCTATCTTCTGATGGCAAAGAGGTGGCACTTATGCTGTTTAAAAATCCTAAAATAATGAAATCAAGTAATTTACTTTTCACCCTCGTACTTTTCCTATCGCTACACTCCCTGACTATGAAAGGGCAAGTGCTGTTCACCGAAAATTTCGAAACAGGATTTGACACAAGCTCTTGGATTGTTGAAACGGGCTGGGAAACCGGCACAAGTGAACAAATTTCCAGTTATGGTTTCCAAATTCCCAGCCACTCAATTTTTGCGGGTATCAATGACGCTGCATTGGGCGCAGGTGTGCCATCGTCAGGCTCTATCATAACCCATCAATTAAACCTGACAGGCGTTGACATGCCGCTGCTGACCTTCGACTGTTATTTTATCAACGGTGATTATTCAGGATTCAATGAAACCGCCAAAGTGTTGGTAAGTACTGATAATATGGTCAGTTGGACAGAGATGCTCGACATAAGCGGGAAAAACCAGTGGCAATCCTTCGTGGTTCCTTTTGGAAGTGATTATAGTGGCAAAAAGATCAACCTCGCCTTTAAATACTTTGATGGTGGTGGTTGGAACCCTGGCTTTTGTGTGGACAACGTGAAAGTTAAGGAAGCTCCTGACTACCTTGCTAACGTATCGATCCCAACTTATTTAGACTATACCGTTTCAACACCGCGGCAGCTAAACAATCAGCCCCTCCCTTTTGTGATGAAAATCGAAAACTACGGCGCACAGCCCCTCAATGACGTTTCCCTCCTGTTCAGGGCGTTCATACTAGGTCAGGGTACGGTAGCCCTCGATACGCATCTGGTGAATGTGCTTCCAGAGGGTGAAGTGATGGATACTTTTTGGTTTCTACCAACAGTTCTTGGAAGACATACCTTGGTATTCAAGGCTTCACACACTGAATTGGGGGAAGATTTTTATCAAAAAGTACTTTCAAACGCCTTTGAACTTTCGGATTCCACCCTCGCAAAAGATGACGGCGAGCGCGACGCTTCCGTCGGCATGTCTTTCGGCGATCCAAACTGGTACGGCTACTATGGCAACGAGTTCAATCTGAATGTGGCCGATACTCTTACGGGCATTTCCGTATGGATGACCACCACAACGGCCGGTTCTTTCAATTTGACCGTAAATGCACTTGAGGACGGCACTGGCCCACCCACAGAAGTGATTTTCCATTCTCCACCGATTGAAATCGGCGCGGGGTTCAACAACTGGGTCTATTATCCTTTGCCCAGCGAACTGCCACTCGTAGCAAGCACCTACGTCTTTTGCGTTGGACAGGACACCATACAGGGAGTGATGGGCCATGGCTTCGACAAAGACCGCCAGAATTTAGGATACTGGATCATGTCGCCCGTGGCAGGAGGTGGCTACCCCTGGTACAATGACAACGATCCTTCATCTACATATAATTATACCCTGATGATACGGCCACACTTCAAGCCAGAGCCTATAGTATCGTCATTGACTGAACAGGAAGACGAAAATATGCTGGCCGTTTTTCCAAATCCTGCACACGATTACCTGAATGTTCTCTGGAAGGGGGAAATACCCCAAAATTTCAGTGCCCGTCTTTTCGACCTGACGGGCCGTCTCATTCAAACGCTTGAACTGCAAGGCGGAACTACGGCCACATTTAACCTTCAAGATGTCAGCCCGGGAGTTTATTTCGTCAAGGTTTTCAATGAAAAAGGGATGATGGTAAAAACGGTGTTGAAGCAATAATAAAAAGCCTTTATTCTATTGTCGTTCTGTAGCCTTCGCAATGTGAAGGTTCCGGGAGGGCGTGAATGGCTGAATACCTAAAGTTGGATATTTCCGATATAAATAATTCGTCCAATAGAGTGTTAAAAATCGTTATCCATCAAAAAATGTAACCATGAAAAACACAATCTTCCTCTTCTTTTTCCTTTCCTTCATTTTTTCCGCCCATGCGCAGGATAACTGGGTTGACTATTCCCAAGCCGTCGAAGCGAAAGGATACGAAGGCCGCCAATTCCGTTTTGAAGCCTCTGTGCGGGCCGAGGTAGAAGACGACAGCGCTTCCGCCCGATTATGGGCAAGAAGTGGGTACGGCTTCTTCGAAAACATGTGGGATAAGCCGGTTCGCAGCAAGGAATGGAAAACCTATGCCATCGAGGGCAAGTTAGACACTGGCGCATACCAGTTGGTGTTTGGCGCTATATGCCAGTACAACGGCAAATTTTACTACGACGATTTCAAAATCCAGGTAGAAGACGGCAAGGGTGGCTGGGCGACCATTTTTATGGAAGGTTTTGAGGATACCGCTCCTGAATCAAAGACGTGGAATATGGGCCTTAATGCAAAATACAGTGCCGAAATCCAGCGGAGTAATGCAGCTACCGGGCAGCGATGCTTGCTGATTACGGGCAAAGATGTCCCCATTTTTGGCGTCAACAACAAGGCCGGTAAATATGCCGAGGTGAACGGCATCCGGCTCTATTACGAGGTGTATGGTGAGGGGCAGCCATTGGTGGTGCTGTATGGTGAAATTGGATTTGCCGCCCCGAACATCCCCTATTTTTTGGAAAAAAAATACAAGGTCATCGCCGTGGATTCAAGGGGGAACGGCAGGTCGGGCGACTCGGAGGCGGAATTGACCTTCGAGCAAACAGCCTCTGACGTGAACGGTCTGCTTAATCAGTTGGGGATTGACTCGGCCTATATCTTAGCGCATAGCGTTGGAGCAATAGCGGGCCTTCTTATGGCCAAAGACCATCCTGGCAAAGTGAAAAAAATGGTTGCCATTGCCGCCAACCTCGTCGCCGACACGACCGGCATCCAGCCACCGATTTACCGCTGGATAGAACGACAGGTGACGAATGCCAAAACGGAAAAAGAGCGGAAACTGGCAGCGCTGATGTGGAAACACCCGAACATCCCGTTTTCCGAGCTTCAGAAAATCCAGGCAGAAGTGCTCGTCATGTCGGGCGACCGGGATTTCGTCCCTCTTGTGCATACACTGGAGATTTTCAAGCATCTCCCCAAGTCGCAACTCTGCGTCATTCCCGGCGCTACACATGGGGCGGCGTGGGAGA
>CAZPHZ010000351.1:0-3485 GCA_964586035.1 uncultured Saprospiraceae bacterium | reverse complement strand
CGAGCGTAGCGGGATCTTCATCGCCAGTATCATTGGCTACACCAACGTTGGCAAATCCACCTTAATGAATGTGTTGAGTAAGTCCGATGTTTTTGCGGAGAATAAACTCTTCGCGACACTCGACACTACAGTGCGAAAAGTTGTTTTTGGTAATGTGCCCTTTCTTCTTTCCGACACGGTGGGGTTCATCCGGAAACTCCCACACCACTTAGTGGAAAGTTTTAAATCTACCCTCGACGAGGTGCGCGAAAGCGACATACTGCTCCATGTGGTGGACATAGGACACCCCCTGCATGAAGAGCATATCAAAACCGTAAATCAAACATTGGGAGATTTGGACGCCAGGCAAAAACCCACGCTCCTGATATTTAATAAGATAGATTTATACCGCAAACTGAACTTTGACAAATTACTGGACCGCCAAACCAAAGAAGAAATTGAGGCTGAAATAAAGACCCGGTTGAAAAATGAGTTTGAAACGGACAATGTATTTGTCTCAGCCCTCGCCAAAGAAAACCTGAATGCCCTTCGGGAAAAGTTAGTGGCAATGGTCAAGCGGGAATACCAGGTGCGCTATCCGTATGAGGTGCAACCTTGGTGAGAAGACTGCATACTCCTCACTCCCTCTCCAAACCACGGATGCGCTGCTGAACGTGGATATTTTTGATTCTTTCCTTCAAAAAATGCGCTTCGTGAACCTCCCGGTTTGAGAAGTATTGAAGTCCGAAACCGGCTACCCACAGGCCAAATATAAGCAGCGTAACAAACATGGTAATAAAGGTGGACAATACCGTTGAAAACAGATTCCCGTTTTCTTCGGAGAAGAAAAAATTCATACGGAATGCGTCGAGTAGGAACCATAGTATGCCGGTGTCAAGCAGTAGAAAAAACAGTGTTCCACAAAGTGCCAATGTGAAGAATAGGCCAAGCATTTGAAAATATACACCTCCTGAAAGCAGAACAGTCCGGCCCGCACCCTGCATAAAACCTATCCGCTCGGTGAGCATGGTTTGCATCCAAAGGAATAGCAGCGGGAAGGTGAAAAAAATCAGCAACGGAGTGTACCAGTTGAGCGAAACGGTGACGAGGTTGAGCAAAAATACCACAGCCAGCGTTTTAGCGTAGCTCCAAATGAGGTCCTGCCATCGGCGAGGTTCCCTCTGGTCAAGGTTGCCAGCCTTGGCAATTAATAATTGAACGGCAAAGGCAGTCGACGAAAGCGCTACCGTGCTGATGGGGAATAGCCAGGGGTGGTGTTCATTTACAAATAAGGAAGGAAGCACGCTCAAGGTACCAAATAGCCCTTCGGGAAAAGAGAACAGTTCTGTGGCTGGAACTATCGATGCCCCAAATGCCCCTGCGCAATATATAGCGGCTCCTGCGGCCGATGCAAGGGCAATGGGTTTGAAGTTTTTTCTAAAAAACAAAAAGGTGCCGGTGAAAAGCTCTCCGGTATTTTTTACGCTCGAGAAGCCGTTAGTTTTCACCAGGTCCGGGGTAAGCGGGTGATGCTCATGCGGCCTAAATCCTTTACGGGACTTCCAGCGGGGGTACAACACGAAATAGAACAACACGAAACCCAGGCATAGCAATATGAAAGCACCGCGTAAAATATCCGGTGCATCAGTATGGCGGGTGAGGTAGCTTTCGGTGAACCCGGCGATGATAAAAAGCGGCACTACCCCCATCATCATGTTGATGCCACGCCTGGCGGCCAGTTGGAAGGAACGTGTACGCGAGAGGGTGCCGGGAAATACCAGGCCCCGGCCCATGGTTAGCCCTGCTGCTCCGGCGATTACGATGGACGACAATTCGAATGCTCCGTGGAGCCACACGGCAAGGAACGACTCGCGGAATAACCCCTGTTCGATAAAAAAGTATTGGAATGCGCCGAGCATAATGCCATTGCGCAGCAAAATACCGAGCGTGCCGATGGCATAAAAAAGCCCCATGGCAAAGGTGTAAAATGAAACCATGATATTATTCAGCGTTATGCCGAGAAACATGTTGAACTCGCCCCGCTCTTTGTACACAGCCATGGGGTCACCCGACCTTATGTTTTCCTGCGTCATCCGAACGTAATCTTCACCGAGAATGGCCTGCACAAAATCGGGATCAGCGGCGCTGGAAAGCATACCAATTGTTACCGCCACCAGAAAGACGAGGAACGATAGAAGCAACTCCTTCCGCGCTTCATACATCAGGCGGGGAAGGTCGTCGAGCCAAAAAGCTTTGAACCTGCTGCGCTTCGAATCCTTATTTTTGTAAATGTTGAAAAATAATCGCTGTGCCAGACCATTGAGGTACACCCGCACAGAGCGGTTGGGGTAAAAGGTACGGGCATGAGAAAGGTCATCGGTCACCTGAATAAAAAGGTCGTTGAGAATGCCGGGGTCTTGCCGGTCTCCATCCAGGGTCTCTTCCAGCTCCTTCCATTTTTTTTCATTCTGTTGGATAAACGATGTTTCACGCATAGTTCCATTAAGTTGCCGCCTAAAAGTACAAAGAGCTGCCAAAGCTGGTACGTTCTCCTTCTTAAAAAATATTTTCCGTCAACAGGGAATTATAGAACTTTGCACGCTTTTTGAAAAAACCCTTGATTAACAAAAATTCCGATTATGAAATTGACCACTGTTATTTTTTGCATTTTTTCTTTTTTCTTTTTTGCCTGTGGCAACGAGCCAACTGAAGACAATGTGCAGGATGATACTGAACAAGAGACAGCAGTGCTGCCGGATTCTGTCAGAATTGCAGCCATTGACCAATACAAACTAGGAGTAAGGAAGAAAAACTTGAACAATGCATTTAGCGAACAAAGGCTAAAGCCCCATATTTTTAGTGACAAGGATTCTGGCCTTGTTCTCAGGGATAGCGGCCAAATTGTGAGGGCCGGGTTTAGAACCATCGGGGATACTTTGGAAGAAATGATAGTGTATTATTTCAAAGGTGGTGAAATGGCATTTGTTGACTCCAGGGAATGGCATAAGCAAGGCGATACTCCATATGCTACTCAGATTTATGCTTATTTTGATGAGAGAGGAAAGATATTTAGTGCTCAAAATCGGTCTCTCCAACTTTCACCAGGGCAGCCTCCAATGCAATTAGTCAATGAGCCCTTGGTTGATGCAGCGACGAAAGAGGATTCCATCTCTAAAATCCTGAAAGACAAGTGGCAGGGATATCTGGAAATCATCAATGCAAACAGGTGAAGCTGATGTGAGTATTTTTGTTTTTTGAAAAAACTATTTTGAATTCCGCAAGGGCAAGGACTATCTATCTGAGGTTATGGAGATGGACTTTCCGCGCATCGACGATTATTTGAAAGAAAGTGCGGATTCCACTGGCACGCAGCATAAGTTTAGCTCGGAGGACTCTCGGCCCGTCTGGCGCGTATCGGCCCCCCCCCTTCAGTCATGTATTATTTGCTCATTTATGTTCTGTCTGTGTATTGTGTTGTTTCTTTTCACTCTGTGCACGCGTTTTGA
>CAZPHZ010000350.1:0-3510 GCA_964586035.1 uncultured Saprospiraceae bacterium | reverse complement strand
CAGCCAGCACCAGACTTCAGTCTGGTGCTGACATAACACCTGAAAACTTTTGGACACCTACTTATTCCAGCAACAACATCACCCTAAGCCGACATCTTGAAGACACCGATGGGAGCTAAAACTCCCGGAATCGATGGAGAATGACGGCATAACAAAGGAGGACTCGAAGACATGCAACGATCAGATGGTATGAACTATGCCCCAAGCGGCAAGCCCGCTCCGGTGTGTGACAAGTCGGTAAACGCTACTGGTCCGGCAATGCATGTGTCGTAGGCAAACTGGAAATCGGAGGCAATTTCAGGGAATACGTTTACCTGAATATGGGCCGTATCGCCACAACTGGTTCCCGGGTTGAGAAGGAGTTCGCCAAAATAGACCCCGGGAGTTGGGAAATCTACCGCAGCATTCCAATCGTTGATGGTTTTTATGGTGCCGTTGATGTCAAATTCCCAACGGAAAGAATTGATGTATTGAGCCTGGTAGCTCTGGTTGGTGAACTCTACGGAATTGCCGCAGGCATTCACGACGTAGAGCTGCTGGCCCGCTTGGTTGACCAACTCGTCTTCTTTGATATCTGCCACAACGGTGGGGTCGCACTCCGCCACATTGAATTGAAAATCGCGGCGGGTAATGCTGAGCAATTCGCCGTTCCTGTACTCCTTTACGCAGACACCCACAACGAACTGGCCCTGCACAGTGGGAATGCCGGTAATGAATCCCGTGGAGGAATTGATAGAGAGCGGAGGGGCACCGATAAGCGGATTTGACCAAGAGTAAAGGGGCCCCTGGAAAGTAACGGGTGAATACCCCGGGGGCATGTCGGGGTCGGGGGCTACACCGGTTGGTGAAAAGGGGTCGTTCTGGTCGGTGCCACCACCTCTGAATGGGGAACATAGTTCGTAAACGAGTTGGTCACCTTCGGCGTCATAAGCTGAATGGTCGTAGTTGATGGGTTCACCGGCACAGATTACGATGGGGGGGAAGTCGTTGTAAGTGGGACTGCTATTGCAAACCTGTTGGGCCTTGGCGGTCAGTTCCATCCAATAGGTAGCACCTGTTTCACCGGGACTGATGAGGTTCGAAATGCTGTTGTTGCGGCAGCAGCGCTGATAAACAATATGGTAGCTTTCGGGGCTTTGCGGCAGGTCCAGATAGAATGTGTAAATACCTTCTTCCACACATACATTGGGCGGGGCTATCAGGCAGGGGTTGCTCAGGTTGGGCAAAATGTTGGTGATTACCGGAGCACTTAACTGGATGGTATTGAGTGGCACGTTGGAGCTGCCGGCAAAAATTGTGACGGTGCCGGGAAACGGAGCCCCCGGGCCAGAGTCGAACGGTGCCCCGCCTCCGTTGCAATCCCGGTAAATTTTCATGGTAAATTTGTAACTTCCATTGCCATTGCACACGTAAGTTATTTCACCACCTATGATGTGGGCAGCCCATAAGGGCGCGCTCACAAAAAGGATGAACGAAGCCAGGAATGTTAGTTGTTTCAGTTTCATTTATGCTATCATTTCAGCATTTTTATGTGCATTAGCTGGTCGTGTGGGCAGGGCAGACAATACCTTTTTTAAAAAAACAGTTTAGTACTTTGCCCATTATGACCGAAATAACTGGCAGGATTGGTTCCTTAATTTACAAGACTTTAAAATAAGGGAAACAATCCGTACCGGGAAAGTTTTTGAATTTCATTTGTATAAAATGCAATATAGAAAACAATTTTACGGGATGCCCTGATTTTGGGGTCGGCCTTTCTCAATAAACGGCCGAAAGCCAAAACCCCGAAGAGGTAATTCTGAAATCACTAACACCTATGCAAACTTTTACAAACCTAAATACCCCTATGGTTCAAAACTACGACGTAGAACCTATTCTCACAACCCTTGAAAATGGCGGCATCATACTCTATCCCACCGATACAATTTGGGCCATCGGATGTGACGCTACCAATGAGGAGGCTGTCAGCCGGGTGCTCACCCTCAAACAATGGGACTACTCCGAGCCTTTCGTCCTGCTGGTTTCATCGATTGAAATGCTGAAAAATTATGTGGAGAGGATTCACCCGCGGGTGGAAACACTCCTCCTTTTTCACGAGCGGCCACTAACTATCATCTACGACCAGGCAAAACAACTTCCAAAGAACGCTCTTGCAAACGACGGTAGTGTTGCACTGCGCGTAACAAAAGACAAATTCTGCTCTTCTCTCATTGAAAATTTTGGAAAACCCATAGTGGCCACCGCAGCATGCATTGATTGCGTACCCTTCCCGGGACATTTTGGTGAGATAAGCTCAGCCGTCATCGAAGGTATCGATTTAGTTGTCAAACATCGCCAATTGGACAAAAATATGGGCGAGCGCTCCATTGTCGCCCGTCTTGACGAACACCAGGAATTTGTTTTTATCAGGAAGTAAATAGAAGGGAGAAGAGATACAGTAAAATTGAATGGAGAATGCAACCATTCCTTTCAATCGTTCACCTTTCGCCGTTCATCAGTCGCACAATTTCTTTCATGAAAAAAATAACTGAACAACCCTCGCATTATCACCATTTGGAGAAAATGAATGTGTCCGGATTGCTGCGCAACATCAATGAGGAGGATAAGTCCGTACCGTTGGCCATCGAAAAAGTATTGCCGGCCATCGAGCGGCTGGTGATTGCAATCGTCGCTAAAGTGCGGGAAGGCGGCCGTTTGTTTTACATCGGTGCAGGTACGAGTGGAAGGCTGGGCATCCTCGATGCATCGGAATGCCCGCCGACCTATGGCGTGCCGCCAGACTTGGTCATAGCCATTATCGCGGGTGGCGACCGGGCTATTCGCAATTCAGTTGAGCACGCTGAAGACAGCCTCTTGCAGGCTTGGGAGGATTTGAAAGTTTACCATGCCGATGAACGGGACGTGGTAGTTGGAGTGGCTGCTTCAGGCACTACACCTTATGTCGCCGGCGGCCTCAAAAGCTGCAGAGAACACGGCATCACCACGGGCTCTATCACCTGCAATCCCGGCTCCCCCGTTGCGGCACAGGCCGATTTTCCTGTGGAAGTTATCACCGGCCCCGAATTCGTTACCGGTAGTACTCGCATGAAAGCCGGCACCGCACAAAAGCTTGTCCTCAATATGATTTCCTCTACCCTCATGATTCAACTCGGCCGGGTGCAGGACAACAAGATGGTGGACATGCAGCTCTCCAACAGCAAACTCCTCGATCGCGGTACCCGCATGGTAGCCCAAGATACCGGCTTGCTTTATCAGGAGGCTAAATCACTTTTGATAAAGCACGGCAGTGTGCGCGCAGCCGTTCAAGCATTTATGAGTCATGGGTTATGATTTATTTTGTGCGCATAAACACCTCTCACCTCTCACCTCTCACCTGACACCTCACACCTGACACCTTATTCCTCACACCTCTCACCTCTCACCTCTCACCTCTCACCTCACAAAGTCCACCCGTCCCGGTATTCCCTTTTCACAAACTTGTTCGCCTGCTCGTAATTGGTCACGCGCACG
>CAZPHZ010000349.1:0-3525 GCA_964586035.1 uncultured Saprospiraceae bacterium | reverse complement strand
AACCCGGCCTTTCGGAAGATATATCTCGCGCATATAAGGGCGGCATTAGAAGCTGGCGCTTACGGGTTCCAGGTGGACGACCCGGCTATGAATTATTTGTTGCTGCGCAATGAATGGGAATATGTCTGCTTTTGTGAGTACTGCCAGAGAAAAGCTCGCGACGCCGGCAGGTCCCCGAATGATATACAACAGTCTTCCGTATTGGAATTTCACCAATACATGAAGAAAAAAGCGGAAGAAATAGCGGGCCACCCTGTGCCTTTTTCGTGCAATAACTTCCGCGGCGACTGGGACCTTTTCCCATTCGATTTTTTTGATTTCGGCGTTGCCGAAATACCTAAGCGAAAGGCCAATCCGGAGTACGTGTACGCAGCCATACGGGAAGCCCGGCGGCGCGGCAAGGCACAGGTATTCTCTTTTGCCAGCAACCGCGATTTCCTCGTCCAAAAGCTGATTGCGACTATTTACGCCTGCGGCGGAAATCCTTTGGTACCTTGGGACGTGTGGCAAGGCAGCGGTAATAATCGCTATTTTGGGGAAGCGCGCATCTACGCCCCAATTTACGGATTTGTGCGAGCCAATGCCCGTTGGCTCGATGGGTACGAAGACGCATTCTACGGCACTTCGCAAGACGATATCAGGTATATAGATGCCCGAAAGCTCCCCGTAAGTTTTGAGGAATACCGCAAGCAAATTCATGCTTTCGTAAGGGCAAAACCTGACGACCATGAAGCTCCTGTCGTGGTGCATTTGGTGGACTGGGAAGTGCTGACTGAGTCATTCAGTCTGCACCTGAATGAAAACCGTTTTTTTAAAAAAGGCATAAAAAGCATCACCCTTTTACAGCCGGTAGAGTACGACGAAAAACAGCACCAGAAAGCTGAATCAACGGGCGTTTTTTCCCAACTTACAAAGTCACAAAATCTGCCCATTGTCCGGGAGGGCCATTTGCTCACCGTAGTCGTTCCCAAAATCCAACGGCATTGGGTCATACTGGTGGTAAAAGCAAATTAACCATTTCCAATTGCCACTGTTATATTTGCCTTTGAAACACGGTTACCATTGCACCTTCAAAAACTCATACTTACCAATTTTAAAAATTACGAATTTCAGAAGCTGAAATTCTCGCCCTACCTCAACCTCATTACCGGCCTGAACGGAATGGGCAAAACCAACCTGCTCGACGCAGTGTATTACCTGTGCATGGGCAAAAGCCGCAGTGTAACCGACCGGAATGTGGTGCGCAAAGGGAATGATTTTTTTCGCATCGAAGGTGCATTTTCCAGGAAGGGAAAAACGGAAAAAATTGCAGCCAAGGTGGTTCCTGGTAAACAAAAGGCGATGGAACGAAACGACGCCCCCTACCCCCGCATTGGCGACCACGTTGGGTGGCTGCCCGTCGTATTCAAAGCGCCCGATGATACAGCCCTCGCCGTAGATGGAAGCGAGGAACGCCGGCGATTTTTGGACAACACACTTTGCCAGTTGGACCAGAAGTACCTCCAAGAACTCCTGTCGTACAACAAGGTGTTGCAGATGCGAAATGCCTCGCTAAAGCAATTCGCAGAAAAGCACAGTTTCAACGATTCGCTTCTGTCCGCTTACGACCGGCAGTTGATAAAACCGGCGGAATTCATATTTGAGCAACGCGCGGCGTTTACCATGCGTTTTGTACCGCTTTTTCAAAAATATTACCGCCTGATTTGTTCAGAAAAAGAGGTCGCCGGCTTCCGCTACCGCTCGCAGCTCGACGGTCAGAAATATGATGAGTTATTGAATCAAAGCCTTGAAAAAGACCGGGTTATGCAGCGCACCACCATGGGGATACACAAAGACGACCTCGTGTTTCATCTCGATGGACTTCCCCTTAAGAGGTTTGCTTCCCAGGGGCAGTTAAAATCTTTTGTACTTTCGCTCAAACTCGCACAATACGAGTGTTTGAAAAAGGAGAAGGCCGTTCGCCCCATTCTGCTACTGGACGATTTGTTTGATAAGTTAGACGACGAACGGGTGACCCAACTCATACAATTGCTCGTAAATGAAGAATTCGGGCAGGTATTTATCACCGATACACACCCGGAACGAACCGGAGAAATCGCCCGTAAATTCAAGGGTAAATACAAAAAATTTATCATCGAAAACGGTACGAGTAAGAAATAGCCAGGACTAAACCTCGCAGCTCAAGCACCACAAAAATGAACAGTCATACAATCGTACAGCTCAGAGAAGTCAGCATTTTTCAAAAGGAAACTATAATCCTGTCAAATGTAAATCTCCACATCACTAAAGGGGAATTTGTGTACCTGATTGGGAAAACAGGAAGCGGCAAGTCGTCGCTTTTAAAAACCTTGTATGCCGCATTACCCGTGACCAAAGGCACCGCCAACGTCTCTGGTTTTGACCTGAAGACCCTGACCCGCAAATCCATCCCATTGTTGAGACGAAAGCTGGGCATCGTTTTTCAGGATTTTAACTTGCTCGACGACCGCACAGTGGAGCAAAACCTGCTTTTCGCCATGAAAGCAATGGATTGGAAAGACAAATCCAAAATGCAAAAACGCCTCGAAGAAATGCTCGCAAAAGTGGACCTAAAAGGTAAAAATCAAAAAATGCCCCACGCACTTTCCGGTGGAGAAAAGCAACGCGTGGTCATTGCTCGTGCATTGCTCAACGAACCCGAACTCATCATCGCCGACGAACCCACCGGAAATCTCGACCCCGAAACCTCAGACGATATTTTGCTGCTTTTGCGTAAACTCGCCAATGAACACAACACGGCCGTTCTATTTGCCACGCACGATTACCGAATTCTCGAAAACTTTCCCGCCCGCATCATCCGCTGTCACGACGGCAAAGTCATCGACGAGGAAGAGGTGGTGATGTAGAGCCCTAACTCTTCCGCGCAGATTTTGCCTAAGGATTTTTTCGGCATGGGCCTGCCTATTCCGGTTGGAATTTTAGTGAAATGGAATTGATGCAATAACGCAGGCCAGTCGGCTTTGGCCCATCGTTGAAGACGTGGCCGAGGTGGCTGCCACAACGGGCACACCGCACCTCGGAGCGAAGCATGCCGAGGCTGCCATCTTTTATTTTTTCGATAGAGTAGCTATGGGCAGGTTGGTAAAAACTGGGCCAGCCAGTGCCGCTTTTAAATTTTGTGGCAGATTCGAACAAAGGGAAACCACAAGCCCGGCATACGTATTCGCCTTTGGCGTGGTTATCCCAATACTCTCCGGTGAAGGCTCTTTCGGTGCCAGCATCGCGCAGTACGTAATACTCCATTTTGGTAAGTTGGGATTGCCATTCTTTTTCCGATTTCCGGACCTTCAAAATGGAATCACCGGATGGCGTCAATATGAACTCCGGTTGCCCGGCTGTATCCTGGGCCTGCTGCGCCTGGTTGCAGGAAGTGGTGAGTAGTATTGCAGCGCCGAGAGTGAGAAGTTGCATCATTTTCATGGAAAAACTCATTTTCAAGTGTAACAAAATCAGGTGTTTTTCGGAACCATACAAGTTTCGTTTTAT
>CAZPHZ010000348.1:0-3536 GCA_964586035.1 uncultured Saprospiraceae bacterium | reverse complement strand
CTGAAACCCGGCCTGCCGGTTAGAATTTACAGTGAATTTAAGCATGTGGTTTTTGACGTTGTTCTTGAGGTAGATTTCCCTCATGACACTTTTAGCGAACCACTCAATGGCCGCCAAATCAAGCTTGAGGGTATTCATATGAACAGGGGCACCGCTTTCCCTTATCATCTCGCTCATTTCAATAAACCGGTAGCTGCGCCTGTTTTGGTCGATATCCACAAATATTATTTCGTCATTTTTATTGAAGATTTCCCCGGTGCCTTTTGAATATACTTTTGCCACAACGCCATTTTCTTCGTTTCTAAAATCGATGGAATAAGTATAGGTACCCCGAACGACAATGGTTTGTGGATTGCTCTTCAGTATATGCATGCCACCAATGACCTTGTCTTCGGCAATGTGGGAGTCACAATTCTGGGAGAAAAGAATGCCAGGATGGCATAGAAAAGGAAAAATGAGAACACATGTAATCAGTCTTTTCATGTCCGGAAATTTTTACCAAGTTAATCGTTTTTGCCATGACCGCAAACGTTAGCGGAAAGTTGGGCAAAGATAGCCGGGCTCAGGTGAAAAGAATCCAAGTGGTTAACATCCTCAGAAAATACCGATAGTCCACAAGTCTAATTACTTGCGTGCTGCCAGCAAATACAGTACCGCCATTCTTATGGCCACCCCGTTTTCTACCTGCTGAAGGATGATGGAATGCTCTGAATCCGCCACGTCGCTCGTTAGTTCCACTCCCCTGTTTATGGGGCCTGGATGCATGATGACGACCTTTTTGCCGAGGCTATTTAACAATGCGAGGTTTACCCCAAAATACTGCGCATATTCGCGCAGTGAAGGGAAATATTTGATGTCCTGCCGCTCTAATTGGATGCGCAACACGTTGGCTACATCGCACCATTCGAGTGCTTTCCTGACGTTGTGTTCCACTCGAACGCCGAGACCTGGCAGGTATTTAGGTATAAGTGTGGGAGGTCCGCAAACTGTGACTTCGGCTCCTAATTTTTTTAAACAAAAAATATTGCTCAAAGCCACCCTCGAATGGGTAATATCGCCAAGGATAGCCACTTTCTTTCCGTTGAGGCCGCCGAGTTTTTCGCGGATGGAATATGCGTCGAGAAGCGCTTGCGTGGGGTGTTCGTGGGTGCCATCACCGGCATTGATGATGTTGGCACCGATGTGGCGGGAGAGAAACTGTGGGGCTCCAGGTGCGGGGTGTCTCATGACCACCATGTCCACTTTCATGGACAAGACATTGTTGACCGTGTCGAGCAGCGTTTCTCCTTTACTGACCGAAGACGCCGAAGCGGAGAAATTGACAGTATCGGCTGAAAGACGCTTTTCAGCCAGCTCAAAGGAAATACGGGTACGGGTGGAGTTTTCAAAAAACATATTCGCCACGGTGATGTCGCGCAGCGAGGGCACCTTCTTGATGGGACGATTGATGACCTCCTTGAATTCATCTGCTGTTTCAAAAATGAGATGAATATCCTCTTCTTTGAGATATTGGATTCCCAATAAATGTTTTGTGCTTAATTGTGGTCCCATTTATTCAAAAGGATTGAACGGACAGTCATTGGCGGGTTTTCATCCGCTGAAACCGCCAGCACCTTCCGGTCTAACTTTGTTTCTGTGGGAAGAGCAAAATGCGGTCTTCCCCGTCGGTATCATTCCATTCCACCTTCACATAAGCTTCGTCAAGTGCGTCCACACGTATGCCGGTATAGTCCGATTTGATGGGCAGGTCGCGGTTAAAGCGGCGGTCGACGAGCGCCAGTAATTCCACCTTGGCTGAGCGGCCGTAATGATTCAGTGCTGTAAGGGCCGCCTGAACCGTACGGCCCGTATAAAGCACATCGTCCACCAGTACCACATTTTTGTCTTCAACCAAAAAGTCCAACTCAGTTATACTGGCACGCAGCGGTTTTTCCCGTTGCCGGAAGTCGTCGCGGTAAAAAGTGATGTCGAGTTTGCCGTATTCAATGGAAGCTACACCCGTAATTTCGAGCAGGCGCTGCTGGATGCGGTCAGCGAATGCCACACCACGTGGCTGAATGCCTATGAAGCAGGTATTTGTGAAGGAGTCGTGATTTTCAATCAATTGATGACACAACCTGTCAATGGTTAGTGCGAACCGGCCCTGGGTCAATATGACGCGTCCGTGTTTCATCATGCGGCAAAGGTAGTAGTTGAACCTAAGCCGGAGGTCATTTTTTTTTGAGTTTTGGCAATAAATTAGCCACGCGGCCTTCCGGATATCTCAATCTACAGGAATGAGATACACGGAAGGCCGGAATTTTGCTGCTCAACTTTGGATTATCAGGCCATCACCGAGCTGTATTTCTCTACAAAGGCTTTCATCTCGTCCACCATTTCCGGTGAACCGACGGCTATGGTCACCCGCTGGTGCAATTCGGTGGGTTCTATTTCGAGAATGCGTTCCAGCGCGCAATTGATGGCTTTGCCACCAGCTTGTTCCACAATAAAGGCAAGAGGGTTGCACTCGTACAACAGGCGCAATTTGCCCTTCGGGTACTTGCGGGTGTTGGGGTAAAGGAATATACCGCCCTGGAAGAGTATCCGGTGAATATCCGACACCATAGTGCCGATGTAGCGCAGGCCGTAATTCTCGTCTGAACAATGGTCGATGTAGCGCCGCATTTCCACATCGAATTTCAGGTAATACCCCTGATTGACGGAATAGTAGTTGCCGCGTTTGGGGATTTCTATATTTCGGTGAGAAAGGCAGAATTCCCCGATGGTTGGGTCAAGAGTAAAGCCATTGATTCCCCGCCCGGTGGTGTACACCAAAATGGTGGATGTGCCATACAAGACGTATCCCGCCGCCACGAGTTCAGTGCCATGCTGCAAGAAATCCTCCTGATTGCAGGCCTCAGTAGTTGCACTGAGCCGCCGGTAGATGCCGAAAATGGTACCCACCGATACGTTCACGTCAATATTTGACGAGCCGTCCAGAGGGTCCATCACTACCACGTATTTGCTTTCTTTTCCATCCATTGGCTGAATGGGAATAAATTCCTCGCTTTCTTCAGAGGCTATTCCAGCGCACTCCCCGCTGCTACCGAGGCATTCGACAAATTTTTGGTTGGCATAAAGGTCCAGCTTCTGGACTTTGTCGCCGGTGACATTCTCTGAGCCCGCCGCACCGAGAATATTGAGGAGACCGGCCTTGTTCACCTCCCGGTTCACAATTTTGGCGGCAACGCCAATATCGCGTAACAGGCCCGTAAGTTCACCGGAGGCAAAGGGGATTTCCTTCTGCCTGCGAATGATGAATTCGTCAAGAGTTACAATTCGGTTGTTCATTGGTAAGGTATATTTGGTTAAGTATAATTTCTAACTCATTGTCTCATCCCGACCTCCGGCAAGGGACTTCCTTCGGTCGTTGCTCATCCCGACCTTCGGTACGGGACTTCCTTCGGTCGTTCTTCATTCTTCATTGCTCATTCTTCATTGCTCATTGCTCATCCCGACCTTCGGTGCGGGACTTCCTTCGGTCGTTGTTCATTGTT
>CAZPHZ010000347.1:0-3550 GCA_964586035.1 uncultured Saprospiraceae bacterium | reverse complement strand
AACTCACCGACGAGTCCCGTGCAAGACCCACCATCCGCTGGCTGGCCGATGTCTTTAACGGCAATTACCCCGAAGTGGAAAAAGAAAAAAGAATAGAGGACCAACCCGCTCTCCCTGTCGTGTAGCCAAACTGAAAACTGTCAACTGCCTACTAACAACCAACAACTATCGGCCCTTTTCGTGAGACCATCCTTCAAACTCATAAAAAAAATACTGTTCCTCCTCGGGGTGGGGGCCTTCTTTTATCTGGTTTGGAAATTGGGTTGGCAGCAACTGTTGAAAAGTCTGATACACATCGGCTGGTGGTGGGTACCCATTATTTTACTTTCGGTGACGTGGCAATTTTGCCACAGTATGGCCTGGCACCAGATCATCCGGAGCCAGGGTTACAACCCCTCTCCATTCAGGTTGCTGAAGTTAAAATTCGTTTCCGAGGCCATCAACATGATTGCGCCAAGTGCCAATGTAGGCGGAGACATGGTACGAGCCTATCTGATAAAAAATGAAATACCGCTCACCACGGCTATCTCCAGTGTGATGGTCGACAAAACCATCGACAACTTCAACCGCATGTTTTTCAACATTGCCGGCCTCATGGTCACTGCGTTTTTCATCCCCATTCCACAAACGTGGATTTGGGCCTGTATCGGACTGGTCAGCCTCATTTTCATTTTCAACAGCCTGCTGGTACTCGTGCAAGTAAAGGGATTTGCCAAATCAGTAAAAAAAATAGCACGCTTCATCCCACCGCTGCGACGGGCATTGGAAAAACGGGAAGAAAAATTGGATGCCCTGGCTGAAGAATTGCACAGAATTTACTTGAAAAGCCCGGCACGCATTCTGGCGGCATCAGGGTGGCATTTCATGGGGCGGTTGCTCGGACTCGTGGAAATATGGCTCGTGTTGCGGCTGCTCTTAGCCCCCGTGAGTTTTGCCGGTGCCTACTATATTGCCGCCATTGCCAACATGATAAACAGCGCATTTTTTCTCGTGCCTGGTCAATGGGGTGTTGCCGAAGGTGCACAGGCCCTGATTTTGAAAACGCTGGGTTACACAGCTGCGGCAGGGCTTAGCCTCGGCATCATCCGCCGCATAAGGCGACTCTTCCTCACCGGCGCCGGGTTGCTTATATTTGCATTGTACAAAAAAGAAAAAAATGAGCCGCTATTTGAAAAATCGGTTTTTCAAAAATAACAAAATGCCGTGCAGGTTGAGTGTTAATATGAATAGATGGTTACATGGTTAAATAGTTGAGCCCACTCCGAAAATCCTTTATTGGTGAAATTATCTCCCAGAGTAAGATTTAAAGATTTTGAAATTTTTTAAAAACAAGTGACTTATCAAATCATTAGATTAAATATCGAATGTAAGAATCATGAAACCTGACTTTCCGGAGTAGACTCATAGTTGGAGGGTAATCGGCCCGCAGCCATTTAACCACCAAGCCAACCAACCATGTTGGCCCGCTTTCGCGGAAATCTGCCAACTCGCACACTTTTTGAACACTGAAGATGTTTGGAGTTAGTATCGGTTAAAAAATAACTTTCAGGTTCTTAAATGGAAATAATGAAACCATTCAGTGTCCTATCCGCACGGAAGTCACCGCGAAACTACCGGGGAGTGCAATTTCTTTTCGCCACCATTTTTCTCTTTGTTTCGTTTTCTCTTTTTTCTCAAAATAAATTGGTGGAAAAGGCCAACGAGTATTACAAACTCAACCAATACACCGACGCTGCCACACTTTACGACAGGGCCCTCGATGAAATGTCCGCCAAAGGCAAATCTGGCCGTAGCATGCTCAATGTGAAAACCAAGCTCGCCTATTGCTACCGCATGAACAACAAAATGGACAAGGCCGAAGCACTTTACGCCGACATCGTGTCGGACGAGCGTGCAAAATCCGATACCTACCTCTATTATGGGGAAGCACTCATGAGCAATGGCAAATACAGCGATGCTAAAAAGTGGTTTCTGGCCTACCAAAAACTCGAACCCGAAGACGGGAAAGGTGCCGTTATGGCTGAAGCCTGTGCCAAGGTTCCACTCATCCGGCCCTATTTTGAGCATCTTGACGTGCAGCCTTTCTCTTACAACTCCGACGCCGATGACAATGCACCCATTGCCTGGCAAAACGGCATCTTATTTTCTTCCGACCGCCATTCAAGCGGCCTCAAACTCGTGAAAGAAAAATCGGGCTGGACTGGCCGCGACTACCTCGATATTTATTATAGCGCAAAACTACAGGACGGCTCTTTTTCCGAACCCCGTAAATTCTCCGGCAAGCTCAGCGCAGTCAACAAAAACACTTGCAACGCTTCTATTTCGTCCGACGGCTCGGAGATATTTTTTACCCGCAACGACAACGAACTCAATAAAAAGGAAACCTACAACCTTCAGATTTACCGCGCTGAGGCGGCAGGGAGCAGATGGAAAAACGTGGAAAAATTGCCATTCTGTTCTTCCGCTTTCAATTATATGCACCCCGCAATATCTCCCGATGGACAGCGGTTGTTTTTCACCGCTGACCGGCGCGATGGACAGGGCGGAACCGACCTTTGGGTGACTCACCGCAAAGCCGGAGGTTGGGAAAAACCGGAAAATCTCGGTGCCATGGTCAATACCCCCGCCAACGAGGGGTTCCCCTTTGTAGATGTTTGGGGTCGGCTTTTCTTTTGTTCCAAAGGCCACCCGGGTTTTGGCGGTTTCGATATTTTTGTTACGTATGAAGACGAGGCTGGACAATGGGTACCACCCGTCAACCTCGGCAAACCCATCAACAGCTCTCTCGACGATATTTCCATCAACATTTTACCCGATGGAAACAGCGGCATGTTCACCTCTTCCCGCAGTGGTGGAGATGACGACATCTACCTTTTCCGGGTAACAGAAGATGTGGTAGAGCAACCTGTGGTGCAACTGGAGGCACCTCCGGGATGGGAACAGGTAATTGCACCAACCCCAGAAAGTGAAGTTGCAATGCCGCCAGCCAATGAGCAGAAAATGGCAGAAACTCTGCCGGTGCAAGAACAAACATTTGTTTTAAAAAAAGAACCCAAATCCGAGCCGCAGAAAACTGTTGCCCAAGAAGATAAACCGGTAACCGAACCAGCCCCTACTCTTTTTTTTGAAAAAGAAAAATCTGAGGAACTGCCCCAAAATGTGAGGGATGAAAAAGGAGAAGAACCTCCGCTTGCCAGTCTCGACACCGAAATCATTGAAATCCCGGCCAGTTCCCAAATCAAAATACAGCCAGAGACTCCGAATAGTGAAAAGCCCCTGCTTCCTACTTTCCGGGATTTCGAAGCAAAACTCTCTGCCAACCAACTACGGCCTGGCGACCGGTTTATACTCGAAGGCGCCAAATACGACGCAAACGTTTGGCAACCGACGCCACGCATCGCCATGATGCTCGACCGGCTCGAAAACATCTTGCTTGCCAATCCATCTATTACCGTGGAAATAGGCGTGCATACTGAGGCTCCCGGCATCGGTGAGGACAACCAAAAACTGTCAGATAACCGGGCCAATATCCTCCTCGAATATCTTTTGC
>CAZPHZ010000346.1:0-3564 GCA_964586035.1 uncultured Saprospiraceae bacterium | reverse complement strand
TGCACGACCAGTTTTCTATACTGCTTGCGGTCTTTTTCTCAAAGCTGCTTTCCAAAGAGTAAGTGGCACCGTTGCTGAGCGCAGAGAACAAGTCGAAAATACCGCCAAAGCTATGGTGCCACGGCAGGTAGCTCAAAAACCGGTCGTTTTCGTCGAGGTTCCAAAGTATGCTGAGTGCTGCCTGTTGCGACAAAATGTTGCCATGTGTGAGTTGCACGCATTTCGGTACGCCCATCGTACCGGAGGTGTACATGTTTAAACAGATGTCGCCGCCATCTGCGCCAAAATGAAGCGGGGACTCACTGGTTTCCGTTGATTTCTCCAAAAGTGATTCAAAGGTGACGAGGTTTTCGAAACGCTCGTCGAGGATGCTATCGAGGATGATAATTTTCTTCAGTGGCAGAGCGGGGTCTATTCTGTTGAGTTGCAGAAACCCCGACACGGCCAGATATTCTGCATCGGAATGGCGGATGAGCAGCTCTGCCGTTTCCTGATAGAAGTTGTAAAAAATGGGAACTGCGATGCCGCCGGAAGCCATCACCGCCATTTCTAATTCCAGCATCTCCAACCGGTTTTCCGAAAAGAGAACCATCTTATTCCCCTTTTCAAAACCCAAAGCCTTTAGCTGGTGGGCGATGCTCTCGATATTTTCATAAAACCGGTCCCAGCGAATCCCCTCGTATTGCGCTCCTTTCCGTTGCTGGTAAACAGTTTTTGCCCCAAACAGTCCGGCGTTTTGGCGCAGCAGCGTGGCGATATTTGGTATCACCGGTCCGATTTCTTGCGATGGCTGAAGGATTTCCATAGTCAGAGATTTTACGGAGGTTGAATGAGATTGAGCGGGTTGAGAGGGCCGTGAACTAAACCTCCTCAACCATCTCCAACTTTCAAACCAGCGCCGCCTGTTCCTTGCTCAGTTTTATGTGACGGAACCCGCCCCACAATGCGGCGCCGAGGGCTCCGGAGTAAATGGCGTCAGGGTGGCTCACAATTTCGAATTCGTATTTGCTGTCTTTGAGCAATTCTTTGATGGCCTCCACCATGCCTTTGTTGGCTGCCAAGCCACCTGCCAGCATGACCGGTGATTCGGCTTTCAGTGCCGACATGAGCTTGATAATCCTGTTGCTTACGGATAGGTGAATACCTTTGATGATATTGGGCGTAGTGATGCCTCTCGATACCATGTTGATGACATCCGTTTCGGCCAAAACAGCACATATGCCGGAGGGCACTTCGGGATGGTCCGCTTCTAAGGATACATCGCCCACTTCCTCGATGGCCAGCCCCAAGTAACGGGAAATATTTTCGATGAATTGGCCGGAACCGGAGGCACATTGACCCGTCATTTTGTAATCGAGGACCCTTGCTCTTTCACCGATTTTTATCGCCCGTACATATAGTGCGCCCATGTCCACGACGGTTTTAGCACCGGGACACAGAAACTCACCGCCTTTGGAGTGGGTTGTCATGCTGTAAAAGTGGCCCTTTTTGCGCCGCACCAATTCCCCTTCGCCCGTGGATGCCAGATAGGCGATGTCTTCGTATTGCAGCCCGTTTTTCTCAAGGATGTAATTTACAAGTTCATCCGCCACGTCTGCAGGGTTGCGCTTACGTATCTTTTCAGCATGTTTGTCAATGATTTGCGGGTTATCGGAATAGCTTACGAGCACTACTTTTACGTAACTGCCACCTACATCTACTCCCATGGTATAAAATGGTACCGTCATGATGCTTTAGTTTTTTACATTAATTCTTTTTGAGCTTCAGAAGGTTGAATCCCAACCCACTAAACCCACTAAACCTTCTAAACCCTCTAAACCCTCTCAACCTTCTCAACCTTCCCAACCCTCTTCGCTGCTTTCTTTTTATCCGGCAAATCTACTTCGATGTTCCTTCTGGCAAACATGGCCCCGCCGAGGGCACCCATGAAGATGGAATCCGTGTGAACATTGATTGTCAGGTCTTGCCCATAGTTTTTTTGCACTAATTCAGAGACATATTTCAGAACGGCGTGGTTGCGGGCCACACCGCCGGTGAAGGTGAACTCGTTTCGCACGCCACCCGACCTCGCTAACAGCGACATGGCCCGCATGACGATGGCGCGGTGCAATCCCGCCAGGATGTCTTCCCGCTTTTCACCCACGTTGAGCAGTTCCCGCAATTCGGCTCCGGCGAATACGGTACAAGTGGAGCAGATGGTGACCTCCTTTTGTGCGTCAAGCGCGAGTGGACCCAGTTCGTTCAGTGAAATGTTCAGCTCGTCGGCGATATACCCAAGGTAGCGCCCGCAGCCTGCGGCACAGCGATCGTTCATGTGAAAGCTGGTGACAAGGCCGTACTGGTCCACCTGAATGGCCTTGGTGTCTTGTCCGCCGATGTCGAGCACTGTACGGGTGTTTGGAAAAACAGCGTGTGCGCCAAATGCGTGGCATAAAATCTCCGATTTAATACAGCTTTCGGGAAATGGGAGCAAAGCCCTGCCGTAACCTGTGCCGACCATATTGGAGATGTGAAATTCTTCTTTCGAAACGTAGTTTATGTGTTCTTTAAGAGAGTCAGAGACCGTTTGGTAATTGCCTTTAAGCAGATTTATTTCAGCGTCGAAATGGATGCTTTTATCCGTATTTTTGAGTTCGGCGAGGTGGGCATATTTGGCGTTCAACAATGACATGGATTCCTCCACGAGGTGTTTGAATTCAAAGCTGATCATCTCGTTTTCAACAGGGTTGATGCTTTTGTCAAAAAGCAGCATCATCGGCTCGAAGTGTTCTTTTGGCAGCAGGCTCACCTTTTCGTTGTATTTCTCACCTACTATGTCGCGGAAAAACTGGCTCTGGGAGCCGAGGTCTTTTTCCAGATATTCCTCTTTGGTTTCAGCCTGTATTTCCCGGATGATGTGTTCCACCGCAGCGGTCATATCATTTCGCATATCTTCGGTTTTGGCCGTCGTTTCTGCCGTCAGGAGGAACTGCTTCCTGAGTTGCTCCAGCCGCGTACTGAATTGCAGGTACTGAAAGGCATCTTTCATTTCCTTGATATACCTCTTGTACTCCGGGTGAATTTCGAGCACATCGTGCAGCCTTTTTTGAAGCAGGTAAAACCGGGCGTTGTATATGGCCGATTGTTTGGCAATTTCGGCCGCCACTTCATAGTTGGAGCGGGTGTTGGTGATGCCCCGCCCGATGATGTTGTCTTGCTCGTCAATGATGACGGCCTTTGAAGTGGTGGAACCTAAGTCTATTCCGAGATAATATTTTTTCATTGAAATGTTTTTTATGGCAGAGGAGGTTGAGGTGTCAACAATTTCAACCTCCTCAACTTTTATCTAAGCCTCCGCCACCGCTTCTTCCATCTGCCCTTTGATAGCTTTCCGTTGATCCAGCATTTGGAAAAATGAATCCAGCCGGTTTTTGATGTTAGAGTAAGAGAAATACCGGGGGTCCACCAGATCGGATTCGATGAAACTGACCGGAACGCCAAGGCGCTCTTCCAATTGCCGCATCATCAGGAGTTGTCCGGCGGAAAAAGAATTGCAGCTTTTGATGGAATTCACCAAAAAACCGT
>CAZPHZ010000345.1:0-3574 GCA_964586035.1 uncultured Saprospiraceae bacterium | reverse complement strand
TGTGGTGGAGGTGTTTGCCCGTCGCCTTCAGGTGCAGGAGCGATTGACTTTCGAAATTTTGAATTGTATTCAGGACACCCTGAAGCCGCTGGGCGTAGCCATTGTCATCGAGGCTATGCACCTCTGCATGATGATGCGCGGTGTGCAAAAGCAAAACTCCGTAACAACGACCTCCGCCTTTACCGGGGCGTTTGAAAAACACGAAACAAGGGCGGAATTCATGCATCTCATCGGTGCCAGGCTCCATTGACCGAACCATCAACCATCAACCAATAACCAACAACTACCAACTACCAACTACCAACTAACAACCAACAAAGAACAACCAACAACTATGAAAGCCTATATTTTTCCAGGCCAGGGTTCTCAATTCGAAGGCATGGGCAAAGACATGTACGAGAACAACGGCTATGCAAAAGAACTATTTGAACAAGCAAACGAAATTCTCGGTTATCGAATCACAGATGTGATGTTCGAGGGCAGCGCCGAAGATTTGAAACAGACTAAAATCACACAACCAGCCGTTTTTCTGCACTCCATCGTGCGGGTTAAAATTGCCGGTGGCGATTTTCAACCCGGAGCAGTGGCAGGTCATTCACTCGGTGAATTTTCGGCGTTGGTTGCCGCCGGAGCCATGTCTTTTGAAGATGGGCTGAGACTGGTTCAACAGAGGGCATTAGCCATGCAAAAAGCTTGCGAAGCGGTGGACTCCACCATGGCAGCTGTCCTCGGTCTGGACGATGATGTGGCGGAGAGAATTTGCGCAGCTATCGACGATGTAGTCGTACCCGCCAACTACAATTGTCCCGGCCAGTTGGTGATTTCCGGCTCTATCAGCGGCGTTGAAAAGGCGGTCGAAAAGTGCAAAGAAGAAGGCGCCAGAAAGGCCATCATTTTGCAGGTGGGCGGGGCATTTCACTCGCCCCTGATGCAACCTGCACAGGACGATTTGCAGGCCGCCATTGAAAATACAATATTCTCCAGGCCGGTGTGCCAGGTGTACCAGAATGTGACTGCCCTGGCGGAAACGGAGCCTGCCGCGATTCAGCAAAACCTCGTTACCCAACTGACGGCACCGGTGCGATGGACACAGACTATGAAAAATATGATTGCGGATGGCGTTACCGAATTCATCGAAGTGGGCGGCACTGGCAAGGTTTTGAGGGGCTTCGTAGCGCGAGTGGACAGAAGGTTCCCCACTGCTACCCTTTGACGAGAATATTCCACTGTGGAACGAGACAGAGAGTTCCCGGCACATGGAATGAGAAAATTCCGAATTTCGAACAATTCCCTTTTGCCGGGGTTGCTTTTTAAAATTTCTTAGCACAAATTGAGCAATAAACTTTGTAAATATGGCCAAAGCTAAAATCAAGAGCGGAACAATTTTACTGGCTCAGCCTTTTATGCTCGACCCTAATTTCAAGCGCTCTGCTGTACTCGTCTGTGAGCACAATGAGGAAGGAACCGTGGGTTTCATTCTCAACAAGAAACTCGACATGAAGGTGGATGAGTTGATTTCCGAATTCCCGGAATTCGAAGCACCTGTATTTTTTGGTGGTCCGGTGCAAACTGATACCATTCACTACGTCCACAATGTGGGTGAACTCCTCGATGAAAGCCGCCCGGTGTCGAGGGGCGTGTGGTGGGGCGGAGATTTTGACAAACTGAAATTCCTCATGTCCTCCCAACTCATCACCCCCGCTAATATCCGGTTTTTCGTGGGCTATTCCGGCTGGTCGGAAGGGCAGTTACAGGAGGAATTGGATTTAGGCTCCTGGGTCGTGGCCAACATGCACTCCAACTATTTGTTTAAAAGCAAGCCCACTGACCTTTGGCAACAAATCATGTCCAACAAAGGCGACTCTTACTCCGTCATCGCTACTATGCCCGACGCCGTCACCTGGAATTGACCGGCGCCGGACCTCTCCCTCAGGTTCCCTTTTTCTCAACGCTAATTTCACCATGCTAAAATCTCAATTCCCTCCCCAACCTTTTCCCCCATTCCTCTCGTCTAACTCGCTGTAAATGTTGAAACCGGAGGATGCAGTTTGAAATAGCTGCTGGAATTGGTATTTTGGAGGGATATTTCATCAGCTATTTTTCAGGGTGAAAAGCCCGGGCCTGTTGCCGCACGGGAATAGTTCCGGTTCATTCACCATCAATCACATGTGCTTTGTTTCATCGTCAATATACCGATGAGGAATTGATTAAAGGCTGTATTGCCAACGACCGCCATTGGCAGGAACGCCTGTACCGTCGTTATTTTAAGCCGATGATGCGCATGTGTCTGCGTTATGCCTCAGGCCGGGAGGAGGCCATGACCATTGTGAACGATGGTTTTTTGCGTGTTTTTAAAAAAATCCATCTTTATTCGTTCAAAGGCTCGTTTGAAGGGTGGATACGGCGCTTGGTCTGGCATAGCTTGGCCGACTATTACAGGCAACAATCGAAATACCTGCATTTTCTTGTTTTCGAAGAAAGAGATGCACCGATGGAAGCCACCCCCCTGCAAAAATTATACGCCGGGGACATACTGGATTTGGTGGGGCAACTCCCACCGGCTACAAAAGAGGTTTTCCGGCTTTATGCCATCGAAGGATATACACATGCTGAAATAGCCGTCATGCTCGGCATCAGCGACGGCACCTCGAAATGGCATTTGTCCAACGCCCGCCTAAAGCTGAAACAGATGCTGGCGGTAAATGACCCGCAGGTGGTGAATGGTGGGAACCCCGTACCATAGCCCGGAGGCAAATTTTAAATGACAAATTGCGTCGGATCAGAAAACCCCTAAAAAGAATTTGTCTCTAAATGGAAGATTTTCTATCCACGAATGAATCGAGGTAGCACCATGATTTGGAAGGCATTTATAACGTTGCCACACTTTTATTTAAGGAACAAAAAGTATTGCCAAAATTATGAAAGGGCAGAAATTGGATAACAAATTTACCAACAGGGCCTGGGCCGAAATGAGCGGGCTCCTCGACCGGGAAATGCCGGTGAAAGATTCGGCCCGGTCACGGCGCATCGCCGGTTGGTGGTGGCTTTTGACCGGGTTGTGCCTGGGTGCGGGTATGGCAGCCTTCTGGTTTTCTACCAACGATAAACAACAACTCCCGGCTCCTGTGGAGCAGACCGGTGCTGAGACGCAAAACCGGACAGTTGCAGAAACCATTGCGCCAGTTTCCGGGGCAGCCGGTTCCATGGAAAAGTCGAAAGCGGTTGAGCCTGTTGCGTCTATGGTTCCTGTAGCCCATGCTGCTTTTTCGGGAGTCACGGCGGATCTGCCTAATGAGTTGAATCATTCGACGTTTTCGAAGGGAAACGTGGCAACCTCCGTCCATAATACCCTGGACGAGGACGAGACGATTTCCACGGTCATTCCCATTGATGCAAAACCGGAGATATTCCCACGATTCTCAGTTGAACAATTGGCCTATTTAGCAATTGCCCCGCTATCTGAGCGCCAGCCGGAACTACGGGTTGTTGTGGCACCGCCACTCCACGGTAAATGTTTCCCCGAGTTGTTGGCGTATGCCTGTGCTTTGACATCGCCGGTTTCCGGGAGTAATGG
>CAZPHZ010000344.1:0-3576 GCA_964586035.1 uncultured Saprospiraceae bacterium | reverse complement strand
ACGATTTTTCAATTCTTCGATAGAATTTACTCTTAGTTTTCTCAAAAATGTTCGACAGAGTGTCAAGGCTCACCACCATTCCCCACTGAAGACCTATTAGGTTCATCATAATTCCCCATTCTGGGGTCAGGATTATTCCCCACTATTTTTGACTTTAGGGCCATCATTATTCCCCATCTGGGGTCACCATTATTCCCCACTTGTTTGTTTTAATTTCAGTTCAATATTTTTATCTTTCTTCCATTTGATAACTTTTTATCAGGATGGAGGAAATATATGGCGTTTAAAAAGATTACCATTATGGACATTTACGAAATTATTCGACGTTGGCACGACAGACAACACAAAAAACACATCGCTCAAGAATTAGGATATGACCGTAAAACGGTCAGAAAATATATCCAAAGTGCCATAGCGAAAGGATTGACCTTAGAGCATCCCTTGCCTGAAAAAGAACAGGTTTTGGATTTACTTCAAGATGCGGTAACCACCACCCAGCGTCCATCGAAGGCCCAGACTCTACTGGAACCCTTTTTACCAGAGATTGTAGATTTAATCCAAGACCAAAAGAACCCACTGAAGCCTAAAACCGCCTTCGAAGTCATTTGTGAACGGCACGATCTTGCGGGCAAAGTCAGCTACAGCTCCTTTAAACGGTTTGTTAAAGCTCACAGCCTGGCCATCTCACCTTCAAGAGTCACCTGCCGGCTCGAAGTCCCGCCTGCAAGTGAGGTACAAATCGACTATGCCAAAGCAGGGCTCCTATTCGACCCACTTACGGATAAACGAAAAACCGTCTACGCCTTTATCGCCACCCTCTCTTATAGTCGGCATAAATACGTGGAATTCGTCTATAGCCAAAATCAACAGAGCTTTGTCGCCTCCCATATCAATATGTTCGAGTATTTTGGGGGTGTGCCCGAGCGTATCTTGCTCGACAACCTCAAAACCGGCGTCATCAAGCCTGACCTCTATGACCCGAAGTTAAATCCTACCTACCAAGAAATGGCCGAGCATTACCACTGCTTTCTTAACCCCTGTCGGGTCGCTCATCCCAAAGACAAAGGCAAAGTGGAACGGGATGTCCAGACCATCCGCGAACAGTTCCGCAAACAATTAGCTCTCAACCCGCAGTTAGACCTTCAAAGAGCCAACCAAACCATCAAAACCTGGTGCACAGAACAATATGGCCACAGAAAGCACGGCACGACCCAATTGGAACCCTATCCCACGTTTCTGGAATGCGAGAAGGCATCTCTGAAACCTCTGCCGCAAGAAACCTTCGAAATTGCCCAGTGGAAGGAAGCCACGGTGCATCCTGACCACTACATCCAGTTTAACAAAAAGGCTTACTCGGTTCCCCATGCCTATGTCGGCAAAAAAGTCTGGGTAAAGGGCACTCATAAGCTGGTGCAGATTTTTTATGAGCACAAACTCATTAAACAACATTTGATTACATCAAGCTATCGTCATACGGATTGGGGCGATTTCCCGGAAAATGTCAAAGCCGTACTCGATGAGGGCTTGCCCCGTCATTTACAGTCCCAAGCAGCCGAGGTCGGACCACAGTTCCAACAACTTGTCCGCAACACCCTCAAACCCCATGCTTTCCTTAATCTGAGAAAAGCCCAGGCGCTACTTGGTCTGGCTGAAAAATGGCGCCACGAGCTCGTTGAACAAGCCGCGGCTTACGCTATCGAACAAAATATCCCGGCAACCCCAAAAAGTTTTATACGATTGCTTCAAAGCCTGGAAGGACAAAATCAACCACAAACTCAACTGCCGGTCTCAGAACAGACGTTCGAATTCATCCGAGATATGGCCTATTTTATTCATAAACCCTAACTGAAAGGAAACGCCCATGAGTCATCATGCCCAATTAAATATGCAACTGAAATCCCTGAAACTCTCTGGCATCCTGGAAAATCTCGACCTCCGCCTCACCGAAGCCCAACAAAACCAGTTGGCCTATTCTGAATTTCTTACCATGCTGCTTACCGACGAAATAGAGACCAGAAATACCAGGAAATTAAAACGACTCCTGCACCATGCTGGCTTAGGAATGGAGAAAACCCTGGAAACCTTTGACTTCTCATTCAATCCGTCGATTCAGGCCGGCCATATCCGAGAACTGGCAACGTGTCGGTTCATCGAGCGGGGCGAAGGTATCTTTTTCATCGGCCCCACTGGCACGGGAAAAACCCATCTGGCCAAGGCGCTCTGCCACCAGGCCTGTCGAAAACATTTAACCGTGGCATTTTATAACTTTCACCAATTTTTCAATGAACTGAGTAAAGCAGACCTGAAAAACCAATTATCCAAACTTATCAAACAACTGTCCCGGGTAGACCTCTTGACTATCGACGATTTTGGTTTTAAGAAAATCAACCAACTGTCATCTGAATACCTCTATGCCATTGTCGATGCCAGATATGCGGTCAAATCCACCATCTTAACCAGTAACCGAGCCCTCAATGACTGGAGCGCTATCTTCCCAGACCCGGTCATCGCCAACGCTGTCCTGGACCGTCTGGCGCATAATTCGCATCAAATTGTCATTAAAGGAGAATCGTATCGAAAAAAATTTCAACCGAAATTTCAAAACCCTTGATTCTAATTTTTGCACTTGTTATACTATCGCTAAATAAAAAAACAAGTGGGGAATTATCGTGACCCTGTAATGGGGAATATGATGGCCCTCGACATTTCTAAGAATACCATTAAAGCACTATATTTGAAAATTGTTTTTGTATTTTGGTATTATTTGTCATTTGAATTATTGTAATTTGCGACTTCACCGCTCAATATCAATGAATAACTTACAATCCAATTATCCAATACTCCATTTCTCTCTATGTTTAATTATTTGAAGAATTTATTTTCAAGTAATAATTTATAACTAAATTCAACTAAGCCCGTTCAAAATATCTTGCTCTTTCCCAACTTGTCACCACTTCATCAAACTTTCTCTGCTCGGTTCTAAAAAAGTGCAAATAATGCTCAATCACATCTTTCCCGAAACAGGTTTTTGCCCAGGTGCTTTTTTCCATTTCCCGAATGGCTTCATCCAAGGTTTTGGGCACCTGCGGCAGTTTTTCCGCTGAGTAGACGTCGCCTTCAAAAATGGGCGGAGGATCGATCTGGTTTTCAATGCCATCCAGCCCGGCGGCCAGGGTTGCGGCAAAGGCCAGATAGGGATTGGCGTCCGCGCCAGGAGCACGGCATTCTATTCGAAGTGAAGGACCGTGCCCGACAATTCGAAATCCGGCCGTACGATTGTCGTAACTCCAGGCAATGCCGGTGGGGGCGAAAGAACCCGCTACAAAACGTTTATAGGAGGTTGGATAGGGCGCATAAAATGGAAAAATTTCCCGAATATGTGCCATCCAGCCACCCAGGAACCAGCGGAACAGCGGAGAGGCATGCACCGGCCCGACCTTCTCTTCACCGGAAAATAACGAATTAATACCGGACTGATCCCATAAACTGGCATGCAGGTGCATGCTGGAGCCCGCAAATTGTTGATCCCATTTGGCCATAAACGGGATCGAACAATTATTTTGCATGGCGCTTGCC
>CAZPHZ010000343.1:0-3593 GCA_964586035.1 uncultured Saprospiraceae bacterium | reverse complement strand
CTGATAAAACTCTGCCATCATGGTGTCGATGAAGGTGTGCACACCGGCATCTACGGCGCCCGGCGTATCGGTGCGGGGGATGATGCGTTCGACGATGGCTTCCAGAAGCTGTGCCTCGTCTGCGGTGCAGAATTTCGGCGTCCATGTAGCGGAAGTGTCGGGCTGGCAGCCGTTCAGTACGCCGAGCATAGCGCTGGCGGACAGGGTTCCACCCATCAGCAGGGCGGTTCTTTTTATGGCGTCTCTTCTGTTCATTTCTTAATAGTTTGTTGTTTAAATGGTTGCAAGGCTGAGTGAATAACCATTCAGCTATGAGACCATTCAGCCATTTAAATATTCCCTTTTTTCAATTCTTTCACGGCGTGGTCAGCGGCCCTGGCCGTCATGGCCATGTAGGTCAGCGACGGGTTTACGCAGGACGATGAGGCCATGAAGGCCCCGTCGGTGAGAAACACGTTGGGTGCCTCGTGTACCTGGTTCCACTTGTTCAAAACGGAAGTTTTGGGGTCGTGGCCCATGCGGGCGGTGCCCATCTCGTGGATACCGAGACCGGGGGCGTAGCCGCGGTCAAAAGTTCTGACGTCTTTCAGGCCGGCGGCTTCCAGCATTTCTGCGGCGGCATTTTGCATATCGGGGCGCATGGCTTTCTCATTTTCCCTGATTTCCACATCCATTGTCAAGGTAGGCATGCCGTACATATCGGGCAACTCGTGGTTCAGCGTGATGCGGTTGCCGGGGTTGGGTAGCATTTCGCCGAATGCGTTGACGCCCATGCGCCATTGGCCGGGTTGGCGGGCTTCTTCTTTCATGGCTGCGCCAAAACCCAACTCTGCCACGAGGTGCGTCCACCCTTCACGGCCGGCTCCGCCCTGGTAGCCGTAGCCCCGCAGGAAGTCTTTTTGTCTCGTCTTCGCGTCGATGTTGCGGAAGCGCGGGATGTAGATGCCGTTGGCACGACGGCCCGAATAGTAGCGGTCGCCGAAATCTTCCGACGTGCCGGAGGCCCCCGCCCGGAAGTGGTGGTCCATCACGTTGCGGCCCAACTGGTCGCTGGCATTGCCGAGGCCATTGGGGAAGCGGTCGCTGACGGAATTCATCAGTATCCACGCCGAGTTCAGTGACGAGGCATTCACAAAGATGATTTTTGCATAAAATTCCATCTCCTCCCTCGTTTCGGCATCGAGGATTTTCACGCCGGTCACTTTGCCGGCCTTCGTGTCGTAAATGAGCGAATGGACGATGGAATTGGGGCGCAGGGTCATATTGCCGGTGCGTTCGGCGGCGATTAGCGTAGAGGCGTTGCTGCTGAAATAGCCACCGTAAGGGCAGCCCCGCATGCATAGGTTGCGAAACTGGCATTTGCTCCGTCCCAGTTTTTTCTGCGTTTCCGTGGGTTTGGTGATGTGGGCCGTTCGGCCGATGGTGACGGTGCGTTCCGCAAATTTGGCCTCGATTTTACCTTTGGCATCTTGCTCCACGCAATTCATCTCCATGGGTGGCTGAAATTTGCCGTCGGGCAACTGGTGCAGGCCCTCATTCTGGCCGCTCACACCGATCCACTCCTCCACATAGTCGTACCACGGGGCGATGTCTTTGTACCGGATGGGCCAGTCCACGCCGATGCCTTCTTTGGCGTTGGCCTCGAAGTCGAGGTCGCTCCAACGGTAGCTCTGACGGCCCCACACGATGGAACGCCCCCCCACATGGTAGCCCCGGATCCAGTCGAAACGTTTCACCTCGGAGTAGGGGTGCTCGTCGTCTTTGACGAACCAATGTTTCCAGCCCTGCCGCACCGTGTAGCCCGTGCGGTTTTGCTTTTGGTAGTGCTTTTCTATTTCATCGGGCGGCACCCGGTCGCGGTACTTGAGGTCCCACGGGTTGAAGCTCATGGTAGGGTAATCGGTGATGTGTTTCACCATGCGCCCCCTCTCCAGGACGAGGGTTTTCAGCCCCTTTTCACTCAGCTCTTTGGCGGCCCAGCCTCCACTGATGCCGCTTCCTATAACAATGGCGTCGTAGGTATTCTCCTGCAGCCATTTACCATTGATGTTGCTCATATTCTGAAGAAGTTATTGCGGATGATTGTTTGTATGGTTGAGAGAGAGTTGAGGGGGTTGAGTTGGTTTATGTTTATATAAATCCTCATGACTCCTCAACTTTCCCGACCTGAAAAATATGTTTATCAGGTTGGGAAAATTGATGCGCCAAGGTAGAATGATGCTTGGTCTTTAAAAAATTTTGTGGGACTAAATTTGTCGAAAGCAAGACTTTTACAAATGTAATTCTGCTCCCAATATATTTTCCCACACCAATCCCTTTTAAATAGAAAATTTTGGGGGGCACAAGTTCGACCACCCGATAACAATTTAGCAATTACAGAAAAGTAAACGCCCGCTCCAAATCTTCCACCAAATCCTCAACATCTTCCACGCCTACACTGAGGCGGATGAGCGAATCGGTGAGGCCCACTTTGGTGCGCTCTTCTTTCGGAATGGAGGCATGGGTCATGCTGGCCGGATGGCCGATGAGCGATTCCACACCGCCGAGCGACTCTGCGAGGGTGAATATTTCCGTTTTGCTCAACACCTTTTTGGCGTCGTGAAAACTGTCGCGGTTCAGGTCGAAAGAGACCATGGCCCCGAAGCCGCGCATTTGCTCTTTGGCAATCTTGTGGCCGGGATGGCTTTCAAACCCCGGCCAGTACACGTGGTTGACCTTTGGATGGCCTTCTAAATATTCAGCTATCTGTGCTGCATTCTGACAGGCTCGCTCCACTCTAAGGTGCAGCGTTTTGATGCCGCGCAGCACGAGGAAGCAATCCATCGGGCCCGGCACACCACCGGAGGAATTTTGGATAAAATGCAACTGCTCCGCCAATGCAGCATCTTTCGCCACCACCGCCCCGAGCACGGTGTCGGAATGGCCACCGAGGTATTTGGTGGCGGAGTGAACCACGAGGTCGGCTCCGAGGTCGAGCGGATTTTGCAGGTAGGGCGATGCGAATGTGTTATCCACGCAGGCAATTACGCCGTGCTTTTTGGCGATGCTGCAAATGGCTTCAATGTCCACAATATTGAGCATCGGATTGGTCGGGGTTTCTATCCAAAGAAGCTTAGTGTTTTCGGAGATGTGCTCCTCGACAGAAGCAGCATCGTACATGGGTATGAATTTGCTTTTCAGCCCAAACTGCTCGTAAATTTTGGTGAGTATGCGGTACGAGCCTCCGTAGAGGTCGTTAGTGGCCAGCACTTCGTCACCGGCTTTCAGCAGTTTCAACACGGCATCCATGGCGGCCATGCCGCTGCCAAAACATGCGGCATCGTGCCCATTTTCGAGCGCAGCGAGGTTGCGTTCCAAAGCGATGCGAGTTGGATTTTGCGTTCGGGCGTATTCGAATCCTTTATGCACGCCCGGTGCTTCCTGGGCATAGGTGGACGTTTGATAAATAGGTGTCATCACAGCACCGGTGGCGGAATCCGGTTCGAGGCCGCCGTGGATGGTTTTTGTTGCGAATTTCATTTCTTTTGGATGTTGGACGTTAGACTTTAGACTTTGGACTTTAGACTTTAGACTTTGGACTTTAGACTTTAGAC
>CAZPHZ010000342.1:0-3604 GCA_964586035.1 uncultured Saprospiraceae bacterium | reverse complement strand
TGATTCATCAACATAAGGGTTGTCGAACAGCCCCAACTTGAACTTGGCCCGCAGCAACCGCCTGACCGACTGGTCAATCCGTTGCTCGCCGATGACACCATCACCAACGAGTTCGATGAGTTCATCGGTCAGGTCGTTGCCGCCGAACTGGTCCACTCCCGCCTCGATGGCTTTGAGGATGCGGTCTTTCACAGGGCGGTCGTGAACGCCGTAATCTTTAGCAGCCACGATTTCCCGGCCCATAAAATCAAAACCTTTGAGGATGCCCCAGTCGGTGCACACCACCCCGTCGAATCCGTAGTGTTTGCGCAGCAAATCCGTGATGATTTCTTTGTTGAAACTCATGCCCACATCTTCAGAGGTCTGTGCTACCGGCACGCCGTAATAGGGCATAATCATGGCGGTATGTGCCTGGAACGCCGCCTCGAATGTTTTCAGGTGGAAGTCGAAATTATTGCCGGGATACACCTGGTTTTTGCCATAGCGGAAATGGGCGTCGTCGCCGTTTTCCTGGGGCCCGCCGCCGGGCCAGTGTTTGGTCATGCAGGCAACGCTCTCTGCGCCGAGGCTGTCGCCCTGAAAGCCGTGAATGTAGGCCGCCGTCATGCGGGCAGCGAGGGTGGCATCTTCGCCGAAGGTGCCGTTGATGCGTGCCCAGCGCGGCTCGGTGGCGAGGTCGGCCATCGGGTGGAGGGCTGTGCGGATGCCCACGGCCCGGTATTCCTGGTTTGCGATGCGGCCGAATTCCACAACGAGGGCCGAGTCGCCGGTGGCAGCCAGCCCGACGGGTTCGGGCCATTTGGAGAAGTCGCTGTCCAGCAGGCCGCCGATGGGGAAGTTGGTGGCCCCATGCCGCGGGTCGGTGCTGATGGTCACGGGGATGCCGAGGCGGTCCTGTTCGGCAATTTTTTGCAGTTTGTTGTACCACGCCGCCAGTTTTGGTGCGGCAGGGATGCGGAAAAGGTTGAAATGCCGCAGCTTTTTATTTACCAGATAATTCCAGGTGGAATTGAAGAAAAACGAGCCGGCGTCGGGTTTTGCCAATATCTCGCCGTTTTGACCCACGCCGATGGGCGGGTGCCACATCAGGCCCACTTTTTCCTCCAGCGTCATTTGTGCCATCAGGTCATCGATGCGCGCTTCAATGGGGGCCCGGCTGTCCTCGTACACGTCGAGCTGGCCGTTGGCGTTCAGGTCGCGGTAGCTGAAGCCGTTTTCCTTGAGGGTGTGTTTTTCTGTGAGTAAGGCTTTGGCTTTCCGGTTGGTTTGCCAGAAGTAAAGTTGGAAAGCGACGAAACCGATGAGCAGCAACGTCAGTATTCCCCCGATGATCCACGCGAGGACTTTGAGTAGTTTTTTCATAACAATAGAGATGAGTGACTGGATGAAACAGGCTTTTCGGAAAGGGCAACATTAGCAAATATCACGTTTTTTTCCGAATTGAAAGAATGACTTTCTCCGGCGTGTTAAAATACCGGTTCCCGTCAGAAAAACCCCGGTAACACCGCCTTTCTTTCCGCCGGATATTTTTCGAATTTCTCTTTATACCAGCGGTGGTGACTCAATGCCCGCGGGATGAGATTGGCTGCCGTCCAGATGGCAAAACTTGCCGCAGGGAGATTCCAGCAGAGGATGGCGAAGCCCGTCCATTCTATTATTTCACCGAAAAGATTGGGGCAGGAAATCCACCGGAAAAGCCCGCCCTGGGGAATTTTATAGCCCGTTTCGCCGGGCTGGCGAAGTGCGAGCAGGATGTTATCGGAGTGGATATTGATAGCCGCGCCAATGAAAAACAGCAACGCCCCGGCGATGAACTGCGGGGAGTGAAGCCAACTGTTTCCATAGTCTTCGGCCAGGTTGCCGAGGAAGTAGCCGTTGAGAAACCCGTTCACCAAATTGAAAAAAGCCGCCGAAACCACGATAGCGAGCGGCACCCTTTTTCCGGTCATTTTCGCTCGCAGCGGGTAAATGAATGCCCTGTTGAGGTAGTGGGCCATCCAGAGGGCAAAGATGAACCAAAGTGCCGCCGTTTTTTCCGCCGTGCCGTGGTAGAAAAAATGGGCGAACGTCAGCGGCGACACGATTTCCATCAGCACCCAGCCCCGGCGGTAAGGAATTGTGAGGCCCCATTTCCTGCTGGCATGGCGACCGTATGGCGCGGTGATTTTTAACTGCACCGGCATCAAAATGACGGCGAGGGCTATCCAGGCCCAGACGAAAAGGTTAAACTGAGTTTGACTCATGCTTAGGTTGTAACTAAAAGGCAATCTGGGATTTACATTTTCTGTAAAAAAAGTGATCAGGAAATATTCTCAATATTTTTCAACATCTCCTGCCGTGCTTCTTTCTCCAACCAGCGCACGTCCTTAACTCCCAGTCCTTCAACCTCTATGGGTTTGCTCCACACAACCTTTGCAGTACCGGGGCAGAGATCGAGTGCACCGGTTTTGCCCGCCACCTTTTTAATATTGACAATGGTTTGAATGGCGATGGGAAATCCCGATTCAATGGCGATCTTAAAAGCACCTCTATGGAACGGCAGAAGAGATTCGACAGATTTGTTCCGAGTACCTTCGGGGTATAAAAATACAGAATAACCATCAGTCAGAGCCTGTTTCAAAAAGACCAAACTCGCCGCCCGTGAAGTGGGACTCGAACGGTCCACTAATACGCACATCTTCCGCACCATGAATCCAAATACAGGCACCTTCAATAGTTCTTTTTTGGCCAAAAATTTATAGACGCCGGGATAGGCAAGGGCATTTATCATGAAATCGATGGAGGAGCTGTGGTTGCTCAGAATTATATACGTCTTTGAAGTGTCGAGAAGTTCCCTCCCTTCTACCTTCACTTTAATAAGGGTGAGGGTAAATATTATGCGCGTATAGACCTGGTGGCTAAACCAAATGATATACTTATGCCATTTAACGGGAAAAAGCCAAAAGGCTAGGAAATAAAAAGGAAACAGGCCCATCCATAGAATGAAAAAGAGGAAGATGCCGTATATCGCCCAAAATTTTCGGAAAAAGGTCATAGTGCCTTTTGATGGTCTACCAGAAAAAGGCCGCAATTTTGTCAAAATTACTCATTCAGCCAAAACAAATCACTTATGGTAACCATAGTAATACTCGATGGATACACCACTAACCCCGGCGACCTGGATTGGGATGAACTGGCGAGCGCCGGCACCCTCAAAGTGTATGATCGCACCCCGCCAGAAAAGGTGGTGGAAAGGGCAACTGGAGCAGAGGTCTTGCTGACAAATAAGACTCTTCTCGACAAAAAAACACTGGCCCGGTTGCCTCAACTGCGTTGCATCAGCGTTTTGGCAACGGGCTATAATGTGGTGGATTTGAAGGCTGCAAAAGCCCTCGGTATCACCGTGTGCAATGTGCGCGGGTACGCCTCCGGAGCTGTGGCCCAACACGTTTTTGCTTTCTTGTTGGAATTCATGAATGGAATATGCCGCCACAACAAACATGTGCAAAATGGAGGCTGGAGTGAGTCCCGGGATTTTAGTTACACACTATTTCCCACTAGCGAGCTGGCCGGCAAGACCCTCGGCATTTATGGGTTCGGTAAGATAGGCCAACAAGTGGCAGCA
>CAZPHZ010000341.1:0-3609 GCA_964586035.1 uncultured Saprospiraceae bacterium | reverse complement strand
AAATAGTATTTGTGTTAGAAATGGATTAATAAAACAAAAAGCAAGTTTTGCATTGGCTGATATTTCCAGGTGAAAAGCACCTGTGGGAAAAATCAGGAATTGCTTCAACAAGAACGGATACAATTAGGATGAACGGGAAATCTTAAGTCTTGCGACCGGAAAGGAAGGAAGAGATAAAACTGCGGGTTATCGAAAAAATTGCTTGCGTTATACTTTAAGTTCTATAAACTTAATCACCCAAACGTCCCAGAACTACTTTTGTTCTGATTCGCGGGTTCTTTTTATTGAAATCTGAAAATGCCAGTTCTAATTTATGAGCTTGACCGCCACAGCATTTGGCCCTTTGGCGCCCATTTCAACCTCAAAAGTTACTCTGTCATTATCTGTTATCTCGTCAATCAAGCCATTGGCATGGACGAAGATGCTGTTGTTTGAGAATTGATCAACGATGAATCCATAACCTTTCTCGTCATTAAAAAACTTGACAATACCTGTACGGATGGCGGGTTCTTCAATCACTTCTTTTTTGGGAACTCCTATTACAATATCTTCTTTTCTGATTTTAGTCTTCTTGCTGGGGTCGGGTGGAGTGGAGGTCAAATGTCCATTTTCGTCCACATACATAATCATGTCTTCAAAACTTTTACCCTCGCCGGATTCGGCTTTCCTCGCTTGCTTCCTCTCTGCTTTTTCTTTTTTCTTTTTCGCTTTTTTCTTTTCTCTTTCTTTTTTGTTGAACGTGTCTTGTGACCTGGCCATATTATGATTTTAGTTTAAAAATTTCCCATCGCCGTCAGTTTAAGCGGAAAGACGAAGAGTTTCCGAATTAATACTGAGGATGAAAGAAGGAGTGCAAAGATAAGCATATTTGGGGTATCTGTTACGCAAACATCGATTGGCCGGGCCCCTTTCTCACCCCGGCACGGCTTTTCTTGCCCGGCTGCAATATTATCTTTGCATCAAAAAAATTCCCGTGCCCGCCTTCACGAAGCCTTGCTGGCTGGCACACTCGTTAGCCAAAATGTATCCCGTTGCGCAACTTTTCCAAAAATGGCACCATTCCCTCTTTGATATTTGGGATGTTTGTCTAAATTCCGCCCGTTTTTGGAGACGATTGAGCGTAAATAAATAATTCATGAATACCACGAAAGCACTTGAAAAGGAAACCGTCGTCATAAAATTCGCCGGAGATTCCGGCGACGGTATGCAGCTCACCGGCGGTTTTTTTACCGGCGACACGGCCTTCTCCGGCAGCGACCTTGCTACCTTCCCCGATTTTCCCGCAGAAATAAGGGCGCCGGTGGGCACTCTGGCTGGTGTCTCGGGGTTCCAGCTCCATTTCGGCAGCCGCGAAATATTCACCCCTGGCGACAAGTTTGATGTGCTGGTAGCTATGAATGCCGCTGCCCTCAAAGTGAACCTTTCTTTTGTCCGGCAGGGTGGGGCCATCATCGTGAACGAGGATGGTTTCGATGCAAAAAACCTGCGGCTGTCTAAATATGAGGATGGCACCAACCCGTTGGAAGACGATACGCTCGCCGGTTTCGAGGTCATAACAATTTCCGTCACGAAAATGACGCGGGAGGCCTTGTTGGAGTCATCCCTCGGCATGAAAGAAAAGG
The DNA here is from genome assembly GCA_964586035.1 of uncultured Saprospiraceae bacterium. Lineage (GTDB taxonomy): Bacteria > Bacteroidota > Bacteroidia > Chitinophagales > Saprospiraceae > UBA6168. The sequence goes on along the minus strand of CAZPHZ010000341.1, from coordinate 1,987 downwards.
ACCGTTGCAAGAATATGTTCGTGCTCGGATTTCTTTTGTGGCGTTACAACCGCACCCTCGGCACTGTCAGAAGATTCCTGAACACCAAATTCAAAAAGAAGCCGGACATTTTAGACGCAAACCTGAAAGTGCTGCAAGCAGGCTACAATTTCGGCAACACGACTGAAACGTTTACCACTCGCTACACTGTGCGGCCTGCTGGCCTGAAAAAAGGCACATATCGCAGCATCATGGGCAATGAAGCGTTGGTTCTGGGCTTGGTGGCAGCTTCGCAAAAAAGCGGCCTGCCCTTGTATTATGGCTCTTATCCCATCACACCGGCCTCCAGTGTTTTGCATGGTTTGTCAAAGCTTAAGAACTTTGGTGTGAAGACTTTTCAGGCGGAGGATGAAATAGCAGCTGTCTGCTCTGCCATCGGCGCAAGCTACGGAGGCAACTTAGCCATCACCGGCACTTCGGGGCCGGGACTTGCCCTCAAAGGAGAGGCTATGGGGTTGGCTGTTATACTCGAGTTGCCGCTCGTCGTGGTGAATGTTCAGCGCGGGGGCCCATCAACGGGGCTACCAACGAAAACAGAGCAATCCGACCTGCTGCAAGTGCTATACGGCCGCAACGGTGAGTGCCCGATGCCCGTCATATCAGCCAGCACTCCCAACGATTGTTTCGAGGCAACTTATGAGGCTTGCCGCATCGCGCTGCAACACATGACGCCGGTAGTGCTGATGAGCGATGGGTACATCGCAAATGGCTCCGAGCCTTGGAGGTATCCCAAGACATCAGACATTCCCGCGATAAAAGTGGATTTTGCGAAGCATAGTGAAGAGGAAGAGGCATTTATGCCTTACCGCCGCGATGAGCGATTGGTACGCCAATGGGCCATTCCCGGTACGGAGGGGTTGGTGCATCGCGTGGGAGGTTTGGAAAAAGAAGACGTCACCGGCGACGTATCGTACGACCCCGCTAACCACGAGCACATGGTGAAAACGCGGGAGGCCAAGGTGGAGAAAATAGCAGATTACATTCCTTTACAAAAGCTGGATTCCGGCCACGAATCAGGCGATATTTTAATACTCGGCTGGGGTTCGACCTATGGCGTTTGTCAGTCGGTAACCAAACATATGATGGGACTGGGCTACAAAATCGGGCATGCGCACTTGCGCTATCTGCGGCCCTTCCCGCGCAACCTGGGAGATATGCTGAAACGCTATCGCAAAATTTTAATACCCGAAATCAACAACGGCCAGTTGGCCAAAGTGATACGCGACCAATACCTGGTGCCAGTGGAGCAATACAACAAGATTCAGGGCACACCGATTTCGAAAGAAGAGCTTTATGAGTTTGCACTAACACTGATTTGAAGGGTTTCAGTTTCCGGCGGCCCCGGAACCTGAAACCGTCTTAAACTTATCGAAAATGTCAATAGACTCCAACAATATGAAAGGCGGCAATCCGGCCGAACCATTAAAAGCGAAAGATTTTGCTTCCGGCCAGGACGTGCGGTGGTGCCCCGGCTGCGGCGATTATTCCATCTTGAAACAGGTGCAGAGCGTGCTGGCCAACCTCGGCAAAACACAGCACAACACGGTCTTCATCTCGGGCATCGGCTGTTCGTCCCGTTTTCCCTACTACATGGAGACCTACGGTATGCACAGCATCCACGGCAGGGCACCGGCGGTAGCGTCGGGGCTGAAACTGGCCAACCCCGGCCTCGATGTCTGGGTGATTACCGGCGACGGCGACGGCCTGTCCATCGGTGGCAACCATTTCATACATCTTTTCCGGCGCAACATCAACCTGAACGTGCTGCTCTTCAACAACCAGATTTACGGGCTGACCAAAGGCCAGTATTCGCCAACGTCGGAGGAGCACAAACGCACCGCATCTTCCCCGTTCGGCTCCATCGACCACCCGGTGAACCCCGTGGCCCTCGCGCTCGGCGCTGACGCCACCTTCGTCGCCCGCTCGATGGACCGCGACCCGAAGCACC
>CAZPHZ010000340.1:0-3610 GCA_964586035.1 uncultured Saprospiraceae bacterium | reverse complement strand
GTGGGTGGGCACCAGGTGTTTGTAGCCATAGAATTTTCTCACTGCATTTTCGAGGTGGTAAAAATTATTACTCCCGGCATAAGCCTCATCTCCCATCATCATGCCGGCCCACTGGCGGTCGCTCATGGCGGAGGTGCCGCTGTCGGTGAGCAGGTCGATGTACACGTCGCGAGAACGGAGCAAAAAGGTATTGTACCCCGCTTCTGCGAGGGCTTTTTTACGTTCTTCATAGGTCGTCATTTTCACCGGTTCGACCATTTTGATTTTCCAGGGTTCCGCCCATGAACGGTGGCGGTTAGTCTTTACGTCAAGCTCCATTTGTTTAGGTTTTGATTTGTGAAATATTGTGGTCAGGTACAGCCTTTACCCGCGCACCGTTTATAAAACCGCGCAAGATTATTTTAATGGCTAAAGCTTTTGGATGAGAAAAATCAATCCGGAGAGAGGGAATAAACATTTTGCTTCTCCCCGGTAAATCAAAAGTCTTATCTTCGCTGCCTTGTTTATTTTGCACCCATCGTACACAACCGCAGAATGAGGTGAGTAGGCCGAAAGATTCCGGCGCCGTTTCGCCCGCCATTCAAAACACATGACCATGCCTCGCAATTCGGATACTGATTTCCCATCAAAGACCCGAGACACGATAACCGATAACCACGACCCGAAGAATTTCATTTTCATCAAAGGCGCACGTGCCAACAACCTGAAAAATATAGACCTGAGCATCCCAAAAAACCAGCTCGTCGTGGTGACGGGAGTGTCGGGAAGCGGCAAATCATCCATCACGATGGATACACTGTATGCCGAGGGGCAACGACGGTATGTGGAAAGCCTCAGCAGCTATGCCCGCCAGTTTTTGGGCCGCATGAAAAAGCCCGATGTGGATTACATCAAGGGTATCTGCCCGGCCATTGCTATCGAGCAAAAAGTGGGCACGTCCAATGGCCGGTCCACGGTAGGCACACTCACCGAAATTTACGACTATTTACGGTTGCTGTACGGGCGTATAGGCCGCACCTACTCGCCAGTTTCAGGGAACTTGGTGAAACGGCATTATGTGAATGATGTGGTGATGTACATTCAAAGTCTGCCAGAAAGTACCAAGGTGCAGCTTTACGCCCCGCTCCCCGCCAAATACAAAGACCGAACGCTCGAACAGGAGCTAAACATGCTTCTGCAAAAGGGATATACACGCATGCATTGGGAAGGGCAATTGTACCACATTCAGGACCTCCTGGAATCTGGTGAATTCGACCTGAAAAAGGTCATCGCCGCATACAGGGATGAGGGCCTCCGTATTCTCATTGACCGCTTCGCGGTAAAGCACGACGACGACGAAAATCGCAAGCGCATCGCCGACTCCGTGCAAACGGCACTTTACGAAAGTGAGGGGGAGTGCGTGGTGGAGGTGGATAGTCCTCAGGCCTCAGTCCAAAATCCTCAGCTGGAAGGTACCCATTCCCAATTCCATACGCACCGTTTCAACACCCGCTTCGAACTCGACGGCATGGAATTTCTGGAGCCAACGCCGCAACTTTTTAATTTCAATAATTCGTACGGAGCTTGCCCCAAATGCGAGGGATTCAGCCGAATAATGGGCATCTCCCCTAATCGAGTGATACCAGACCAATCTAAAAGCGTTTTTGAAAAAGCTGTGGCCTGTTGGTCGGGCGAAAAGTTCGGCCAATGGCTGAACGATTTTCTCCATGTCGCCCATAAATTCAACTTCCCGGTGCATCGCGCTTACCAGGATTTGACGAAAGAGGAGATAAACACACTGTGGTCTGGAAACGAGCATTTTCCAGGCATTAATGCCTTTTTCGAAGAGTTGGAAAAGAAGCTCTATAAGATTCAAAACCGGGTGATGCTCGCCAGATACCGGGGCCGCACTGTATGCCCAGAATGCCAGGGTGGCCGCTTGCGCAAAGAAGCGACTTATGTGAAAGTAGTTGGCAGGGCCATCACGGAATTGGTGGAAATGCCGGTGGATGATTTGTTGAATTTTTTTGAATCCATAGCCTCCCCGGAGCAGCAGAAGCAGGAAGGGCAACTGACCAGGCAAGAGCAAAAAATTGCCAACCGTCTTTTATTAGAAATAAATAACCGGCTGCGATTCATGTGCAATGTGGGCCTTAAATACCTGACCCTCAACCGCCTCTCTTCCACACTTTCCGGGGGTGAGACGCAGCGCATCAATCTCACCCGCACCCTCGGCAGCAACCTCACGGCCAGCATGTACCTCCTCGACGAACCCAGCGTAGGGCTTCACCCCCGTGACACAGGCCGTCTCGTGCAAGTGTTGAAAAACCTGAGGGACCTCGGCAACACCGTGGTGGTGGTGGAGCATGAGGAGGATGTCATCAAAAACGCCGGTTATCTCGTGGACATAGGACCGGCGGCCGGTATTCACGGTGGCGAACTCGTCTTCGCCGGACCTTACGAAAAGATATACGATGAGGCCAACGACAGTCTGACAGCAAAATACATGAGTGGCCGCATGCGTATTCCCGTACCGGAAATTCGCCGGAAAGCGGTCAGCTACATTGAGTTGAAAGGATGCCGGCAGCACAACCTGAAAGACATTGAAGTCAAAATACCGCTCAACTGCCTCACTGTGGTCTGCGGCGTCAGCGGAAGCGGAAAAACAACCCTTGTTAAAGACATTCTTTATCCTGCGCTTAAAAAAAGTTTAGACGAACCCACCTCAAAAGCGCCGGGTATCCACACGGAATTGGCTTTCGATCCCGGCCGCCTTTCTCAAGTGGAAATGGTGAACCAAAGCCCCATCGGCAAAAGCAGCCGCTCCAACCCCGTGACTTACGTAAAAGCATACGACAGCATCCGCAACCTGATGGCCAGCCAACAACTCAGCAGGATACGGGGCTATAAACCCGGTTATTTTTCGTTCAACGTGGACGGAGGCCGGTGTGACACCTGCAATGGGGAAGGCGAGCAGATCATCGAGATGCAATTCCTCGCCGACGTGCGTCTGGAATGCGAGGACTGCAAAGGCAAGCGCTTTAAACCCGAGATGCTCGACGTACAGTACAAAGGCAAAAACATTTATGAAATTCTGGACCTGAGTGTGGAGGAAGCTCTCGAGTTTTTTGCGGAGAAAAAAGACGTGGTAAAAAAAATACAGCCGCTGTTCAATGTGGGACTGGGATATATAAAACTCGGCCAAGCTTCCAACACCCTCTCCGGCGGGGAAGCCCAACGCGTCAAACTCGCCAGTTTCCTCACCAAAGACAGCAGCAGTGAGCGCATATTGTTCATCTTCGACGAACCCACCACCGGCCTTCATTTTCACGACATACGCAAGCTGCTCGACGCCCTCAATGCCCTTGTGGAAAACGGCCACACTGTACTCGTTGTCGAGCACAATATGGAGGTCATTAAATCGGCCGACTGGCTCATCGATCTGGGGCCGGATGGAGGGAATGAAGGCGGGTATTTAGTTTTTCAGGGAATACCAGAGGACCTGGTAAAAGTGAAAGATAGCTGGACGGGGAAGTTTTTGAGGGAGAAGTTGTGAGGATGGAGGAAAGGACTCTTTTTGATCACGGCTTTCCACACCACCGTACTGGGCGCTTACTCTCTGCAGAATTGA
>CAZPHZ010000339.1:0-3619 GCA_964586035.1 uncultured Saprospiraceae bacterium | reverse complement strand
ATTGCCGGGCGTGTGATGCTCCACAGCATGTGCGCGGGGCTGAAACATTTCACGCGCTATGCTTTTGTAAAAAACGGCTTCGACATGTGGGCGCAGAGCGATTTCCTGAACACGGCCAGTACCGGGGAAGAGAGCCGGTTCCAAAGGCCGAAATTCAGCGTCGCCATTCCTTTTTTGCGCGACAGCACAGGCGCGAAATTCTGGCGGGCCGGGGTATATGGCGAGCGGGAGCAGAACAGCCGCTACGCTCGGTCTTCTCAGGGCATAAAAGCAGATACGCTGAGCCGGTCGAGCTTTTATTACGACTTAATGAAAGCTTTCATTGAAATGCCGGAAAATGACCGGTTCGGTTTCAAAACCAATTTTCAGCGGCGCTACGACCATGCCCCCGCGGGGGCAGAATTCGCTGCTTCCACCCTGTCGGACGAGTTGAATGTGCAGGGAAAATGGCGGCAGAGCCGGAACTCGCACCTCAGTTGGAATTTTACATGGCGCCGCCTCACCGTGCAGGATACGGCCCTCACCAACCTCAACCCCTCGAACACTTACACCGGCAGGTTGGACTACGGCGTGAATGTGTTGCGCGGAGTGGTGCAGAGCGCCACGAGCTACGAAATAGGCTCCGGACAGGAGCGCAAGGCGGAGTTTACTTTTTTACAGGTACCCGCCGGAGAAGGCACCCACCAATGGGTGGACCGCAACGACGACGGCGTGGTGCAGGTGGACGAGGTGGAAATAGCGCCGTTTCAGGATGTGGCCAATGCTGTGCGCGTCACAGTTTTTACCGACGATTTCATCCGCACCAACAACGTGCAGTTCAACCAGAGCCTGCGGCTGGAGCCGAAAGCCGTGTGGTTCAATGCCTCCGGCGGGCGTAAGTTTTTGAGTAAATTCTCTACCCAGAGCAGCCTCCAGATTACCCGCAAGGTGAAAGACCTCGCAGGCGTCAGCCCATGGAACCCCTTCCAACTCGACGTGGTGGACACGGCGCTCGTCGCCACGCGTGCGGCCATTTACAACAACCTGTTTTTCAACCGCTCCGACCCGAAGTACGACGTGCAGCTCGGCATGAGCGACAACCGGAACAAACAGGTGCTGACCACGGGTTTCGAAAGCCGCCGTACCCGGGAGCAGTTCCTGAAGATTCGGTGGAACATCACGCGGGCGCTGAGTTTTCAACCTGCCGTCTCGTTCGGGGTGAAAGAGCAGGGTTCGGAGCAGTTCGAGAGCAAACGCTACCGCATAGAGTCGTTTAATGCGGAGTCGAAGCTGACGCTCCAGCCGTCGAATTCGTTTCGCACGAGCCTCAGTTGGCGGTACGAAACTGCCGATAATGTGCTCGGCACGGGGGGCGAGAGTGCCCGCACCCACAACCTCAAGCTGGAGTCGGTGTACAACCAGAGCGCCAGCACGAGCATCCGGCCGGAGTTTTCAATGGTGAGCATAAAGTACACGGGCGAGGCCAACAGCCCGGTGGGTTTCGCCTTTCTGAACGGGCTGCAAAACGGGCGGAACTACATCTGGAGCCTCACCCTCGACCGGCAACTCGGAAAGAACATCCGCATCAGCATCAGCTATGAGGGCCGCAAAACGGGCAACGCCGGCATCGTTCATGTAGGCCGGGCGCAGGTGGGGGCGGTGTTTTGATATTTTTTCATGAGTACCAAGACAAATTTTTCGAGCGAAAACGAGAAAAATAACCCCTTTGCTGTCAGATAGTTATAGCTCGAAAAATGGGGGTTTATTTTTGTCCGAATACTTACCCATTAAACTATTATGGCTTCGGCAGGTCAGAAGGCGCAAATTCCTTCCTTAATCCACTATTTTTGAGTGCATGCAACTATTTTTACCCGTAGTATAACCTTAATACATATTGGCCGTTAGTGTTTGGAGAACCTTTGCTTTTGGAATAGCCGGTTATTCCCGGGCCATCCATCTGCAACCGGGAAAACTCCTTTTCGCTACCGTCAATTTGTTAATGCCGGCCAGCCATGCAAGAGATACCGCATGGCGGCGGCCTGAACGCCTGTAACTTTATCCGCATGAAACTCAAACAAAACATCGCAGTCAGTGAGAGTGGTTTCGTCTTCAACCCCGCCGTGGGCGACAGCTTCACCACCAATCCCATCGGTGCACATATTTTACAGCTTTTAAAAGAAGGTAAAACACCGGAGCAAGTTGTGCTGCAAATAACATCCCTTTACGAAGTGGACAATCACACCTGTGAAAAAGACGTGTACGATTATCTGAACATGCTGAAGCAGTACGGCTTGATTGACGGAAACAGCGAAAAAACACAAAAATGAAAGAAGTAACCATTGCTGTTACCGGCCTCAATGCCATTGACAGCCCCGGTCCCGGCATCCCTGTCATCAGGGCGCTGAAGCAGAGCAGCCATTTCAAGGCCCGCATTATCGGGCTGGCCTACGAAAATCTGGAACCCGGTATTTATATGCACGACCTGGTGGACAAGACCTATCAGATTCCCTATCCCACCATGGGGCAGGATACGCTGATGAGCCGCCTGCGCTACATTCATGCGCAGGAGCATATCGACGCCATCATTCCCAATTTCGACGCCGAGCTGTTCAGTTTCATCAAGCTGCGCCCTGTGTTGGAAGACATGGGCGTCCGCTCATTGCTGCCCACTGTAGAGCAATTCGAGGCGCGCCTGAAAGCCAATCTGGAGGCCTTCGGCAAAAAATATGACATCCCCGTGCCGCATGGTTCTGTGGCTTATACCATCGGTGAGTTGCAGGAGCAACTCGTGGAATTCACCTATCCCGTGGTGGTAAAGGGAAAGTATTACGAGGCCTACACGGCCCATAATTACGAGCAGGCCGAGCGCTATTTTCATAAAATAAGTACCAAATGGGGCACCCCCATCATCCTGCAGCAGTTCATCCGGGGGCTGGAGGTCAACGTCACCGCGCTCGGCGACGGCAAGGGCCGCCTCATCGGGGCGGTGCCCATGCGCAAAACTTACATCACCGACAAAGGCAAGGCCTGGGCCGGCATCGCCATCAAAGGCACCGATTTGCTCGAAATGACCGAAAAGGTGGTGACGAACACCCATTGGGCCGGAGGCCTGGAAATGGAACTCATCCGGGAAGAGGGTAGCGGCAAGGTATATCTCATTGAAATCAATCCGCGCTTTCCGGCGTGGGTGTATCTGGCCGTAGGCTGCGGCCAAAACCACCCCGAAGCCCTCGCCCGTCTGGCACTGGGCCAGAAAGTGGACCCCTTCGGCAGCTACGACGTCGGCAAAATGTTCATCCGCTATTCGTATGACATGATCTGCGACCTGAAAGAGTTCGAGCAGATGGCCGTGGCGGGAGAACTTTAGGGGGGTTGAGATATGGTTGAGGGGGTTGAGGGAGTGGAGGGGTCTTGGGGAGCGAACGGTGTGGCACGATCAAGACCGTGCCGCACGATGGACACTTGACGCGTCGGCCAGCATGCTCGACTCACACGCATGCAGCGGCGAGGAGCGGTAAAAGCCGTGACCCGCTTGCGCGCAAGCGGGCTGCGGACCGCCGTCATCGGCGACGTCCCCCCCGATGTGCGACTAATGTTCCAACAAACCGAACTCTCCGACCACATGGACGTCGAGCTCTTA
>CAZPHZ010000338.1:0-3634 GCA_964586035.1 uncultured Saprospiraceae bacterium | reverse complement strand
GGGGGTAATTTAGACGTAGTTTCATGTTTTGCGGTCCAGTGATAACGCATCCGGCAGGGTGTACCGGGAGTTCCGGCGGCAAAATAGGCTTTTGAAAGAAAAAGCCAATCATCACCGCCCTTTGCGCTGCAACTGCCGCATCTTTTCCGCAAAATCCCGAAACACTCCGAGGGTAGAGACATCGGCATCGTACACCGAATACCAGCCCTGGTACTCGAAAGGCGGGTCGCCGGTGAAGTCGTCGCCGGACTGCCAGACGGCCCGCGGCTGCCGCGGCCTGCCTTCCCCCGACCATGCCCAGAAATTGCACCCGGCGACCGGAGCACCTTCCGCGGCCAACTCGTACAGCAGCGAAAATATCTTGCGGTAATAGCGGTCGCGCCGAACGGAGGAAGCAGTGGGTTTAAAACTGCCCCCGTCGCGTGCGAGGCCGAACTCTTCGAGTACCACAGGCATGCCCAGCCGGCCCGCCATGCGGGCATGGCGGCGAATGTAACGCCGGGCTTTGCGCAGCGCTTTTTCAAAAGCAACCTCCGGGGCTGCGGGGTCGTACCAGCGCCAGTTTTGCACCCACAGGTGCATCGTTGCATAATCCACGTTGGGGCTCCGGTGCTCCCGCCGGAATTTGCGGCTCATGGGCAGGAATGCGTTGCCCTCGCTGCCGATGGACACCAGGTGGTGGGAGTCGAGGCTTTTGATGAGGGCCGCCGTGCGCCGCACCCATTGGAGGTAGGCGCGCTGCCCTGGCACTCCCCGCGGCTCGTTGGCCAATTGCCACGCCATGATGGTGGGGTCGTCGATAAAGCTCACCCCGGAGTACCTGTTGCGGCGGCCGAGCAAAAAGCGAATGTGCTGCTCCGAGGCCTCCATCGCCTTTTTATTTTTGAAAAAACGGGAAGCAAAGTGCAGATAGCCAAGCCAGTGTCCTCCTTCTGCAGGTGGCGGGTATGGTATTTTTTCGCCGGTGGCCCACGCTACGTACTGCGCCATGCCTCCCGACCAGGGCCAGAGGTTGTTCAGACAAAGCACGACATGCATTTGTCGTTTACCCATCTCAGCAAGGAGAAAATCGAGGCCGTCGAGCAGATCGTCGTTGTACCGGCCGGGTGCCGGTTGCAAGGTGGGCGACATGCGCCAGGGTTCGGAGTCGGGGCCTTCGCTGGCCGCCATGATGCGCAGGTTGTTGATGCCGAGGGCCTGCAGCCGGTCGAGTTCCCGCAGCAGGCGCTGCCGGTCTCCGCCCTCTCCGGTGGAAGCGAGGTTCATGCCGTACCAGAAATTGGTACCGGTGATGTAAAAAAGTTTCCCGCCGAGACGGAACTGCGTACCATCGATGGTGACAAATTCTTGTGCAGCGAGCGGGTGCATGAGGGTGAAGATTAGCAGGATGATGAACGGACGCGGCATGGGAGAAGGTTGAGAGAAGCCAGGTAAAGTGAGAAGCATTGAGAAAGGAATGCCCCCTGCACCAACCTCATTCCCCGTAATAATCTTTATAAAAATCGGGCAAACGGCGAAGCGCTGCCAACTCCCTTTGCCGCACGCGTATTTCTGCCGCGGGGATGCCGAAATAGGCTTTGCCACCTTCCAAATTTTTTGAGACACCGGACTTGGCGCTCACGACGGCCCCCCGGCCGATACGAACCCGCTGGGCTACTCCCACCTGCCCGTACAACACCACTTCGTCTTCGAGGACTGACTTTCCGCCGATACCGGTTTGCCCGGCAATGACACAATTCTTGCCGATGACGGCCCCGTGGCCGACGTGCACCTGACAGTCGAGTTTGGTGCCTTTACCGATGACGGTGTCACCTGAAACGCCCCTGTTGATGGTGCAGCCTGCCCCGATGTCCACCCGGTCTTCAATGACAACCCGACCGCCAGAGCGCCATTTTTTTAAACCCTCCTCCGTTTTCTGAAAATAAAAGGCATCGGTGCCGAGGATGGCTCCGGCCTGAATGGTCACGTGGTTGCCGATGCGGGTATGGTTGCCGATGTAGGCATGTGCCTGAATGTAACAATTTTTGCCGATGACAACATGGTGCCCGATGGTGACCCCCGGTTCGACGATGGTGGAGGGGTGGACGGAAGCACTCTCGCTGATGGTCGCATTCAGCGGCTGAATGGGGCGGTATTGCCGCACGAGACCGTCGTATGCCTCAAATGGCCGGTCACAAATGAGCAGGGCTTTGCCCGCAGGGCATTCTGCTTTTTCATTTAAAATGATGATACTCGCGGCCGATGCCAATGACTGGCGGATGTATTTTTTGGCATCTACAAAAGTGATGTCGCCGCGTTCCACCTTGTGAATTTCGTTGATGCCGGTGGCCATCAGACTGCCGTCGCCCACGACGGTGGCATTGATTTTCCGGGCGATTTCCGCGACGGATATTGGGTGAGGAAATTTCATATTGCCGTAAATTGGAACCCCTTCCGGGGCGATGGGCCTGCGTTTGGCAAAGGCCTCGTTATGTTGATGTGGGCCAGCGAAACTTTCGATAGTTTTGCGGCGTTAGCATGGCAAATTTAGTGTTCCGGCAGGCCGGAATTTCATTTTTCATTAAAAAATAAAAACATGACTCTGGAACAAAGGATTATGCAAGACCTCAAAACCGCCATGAAAGCCAAAGACCAGGCCGCTCTGCGGGGCATCCGCGCCATCAAAGCTGCCATCCTGCTGGCCAAAACCGACGGCAGTGGAAAAGAACTCGATGCCGCCGCCGAAATCAAGCTCGTGCAAAAACTCGTGAAACAACGCAAAGACAGCCTCGAAATATACGAAAAGCAGGGCCGTGAAGACCTCGCCGCCATGGAAAGGGAAGAAGTTGCCATCCTTGAAAAATACCTCCCAGAACAAATGGGGGAAGCCGAACTGGAAGCCGTTTTGAAAAAAATCATCGCCGCCACCGGCGCATCATCGATGGCCGACATGGGCAGAGTGATGGGTGCCGCTACGCAACAATTGGCCGGCAAAGCCGACGGAAAAATGATTTCCGGCATTGTGCGGCGGCTGCTCGGAAAATAAGGGAGATTGAGATGATTGAGGAGGTCAGGAATTTGAGAAGGACCCTACTAAACCTTCTAAATCTCTTTCCTATTTGGAATTTGAAAAACAAAAATTTCACTGGATTTTGGAAAGGAGCTATATTGAGGGCGCTAACTTAAAACCCTCACCCCGGACTACTATCTGAAATGCTCAACTGGCGTGAAATTCCCTTCGTCCGCCTCACCTTTTCTCTCATGATGGGCATCCTTTTGCAGATGCTCACCGGACGAGATTCCCAGGTGATTATTGTCTTATCTTTTTTTCTGATTGTTCCTCTCTTTCTCGTAGCGGGAATCAGGGGAAATTTCCACTACCGGTGGGCCTTTGGAGCCTTGCTGAGCTTGGCCTTGGCTACGTTCGGTTACCACCTTACATGGCAATACAACGAGCTGAATTCTGCTTCTCATTTCAGCTGGGAGGGACTGACAGAAGAAAGTTTCCTCGTTGGAAAAATCGCGGATGCCCCGATACTAAAAGAAAAGTGGATAAAGTTGGAATTAGCGGTAAAGGCCTTTGGCCCGGCAGTGGACAGCATTAAACCAAAGACGGGAAGGCTTTTACTTTCACTCCCCAAAGATTCACCTGCGA
>CAZPHZ010000337.1:0-3639 GCA_964586035.1 uncultured Saprospiraceae bacterium | reverse complement strand
ATATGCCACAGCAACAAATACAAACGCATACAAGATACGCAACGACAAAACAGCCCGCCTGCTCCGCCGGAGCCTCCTCCGCATCCGGGCGAAAGGGCTTTGAGAAAGCTCCGCAATAGTTGACGTTATTTCAGGCTTAGTTTTTAGCACTCCTAAATTAAAATTTTAGACGGAAGACTGACAATCCCGCCCAGGTTTGCGGGATTTCCTTCGGTCGTTTTTCATTATTTATTGTTGAACCTCACCCTTGGGTCCGCCATCGCATACAGCACATCGGCTACGAGCATTCCCACCATCGTCAGCACGGCACCGAGCATCAAAATGGTGAACACAATCGACCAGTCTTTTTGCAAAATGGCATTCAACATCAGCCAACCCATGCCCGGTATGTTGAAAATATACTCAATGGCCACCGATCCGGCGATGGCCGCCGGAAACACGGAAGCTATCATTGTGATGACGGGGAACAAGGCATTGCGGAAGGCATGACGCCAAACAACTTTTGATTCAGGCAGGCCTTTTGCTCTCGCCGTGCGAACGAAATCAAGTTGTAGCGCTGCGGCCATACTGCCCCGCATCTGCCGGGCGATGAATGCCATCACGGGATAGGCGATGCAAATCACCGGCAACAAAAGATGTGGCGAGGCCATCCCTATTTTCTGCCACCAAACCGCATCCGATGGCACCTGTCCCAATCCCGGACCAGCGAAAAAATCCATCCCGTACTCACGGGTAGTGAAAAGTATGAGCAGCATGGTGCCTATCCAAAACGCCGGAAGGGAATACAGCATAAACAGGCCCAGCGATATATTGCGATCGAAGCGCCCGCCCCTTCGTGCGGCCGACACGACGCCAATTGGAATGGCGATGCCAAAAGCCAAAATGATTGCCGCGAGATTGATGGTCAGCGTCCAAAAAAGCGCTGGCTTCACCTTTGCGGCAGCGGGCATTCTCTCGAAAGGGGATATTCCGAAATCGCCCCTGAAAAAGCTTGTAAACCAAATGTGGTATTGGTTGCGGAAGCCGTGCCATCGAAAAGCTGGGACTTTCATCAGGCCGGGGGTGGCCCTGTTTTTTACCGCCAGGTATTTGTTTTTTAAAGCAATAAAATACGGGGTTATTGCGGCGGCCAGCATGCTGTCGGTTTTTAATGCCTCCGCCATATCGTTCAGCCTGTGGCTGATGGCACCATCCCTGTGCTGCACGTACAAGTCCCGCAGTGACTGCTTAAATGCCGGTGAGTTACGCCGGATACTATCGGGCAGTGCCAGCATTTGCAAATCCAGCAAACGGATACCGTTGTAATAGCTCTCAATTTGGGGCCAGTTGCCGTATTGTGCCGTGAGGTCGTGCAGGGTCTTGCGCCGGAACCGCACGGGAATTTTATACAAAGTATCGGGGAAGGCTTTGGGTGCGATGGAAAAGTAAAACGCGGGTTTGTCGAGACTCAGAGTTTGAGCAGTCTGGCGGCAGGCATTTTCGGCGTTGATGAGATCGCCGGGAGTAGAAATACTCCCAAATGGGTCATTTACTAAAAAACTCAACACCGGGTCGCCGGGCGCCAACTTGCTCAGTCCGAATGCAAGCATGCTGATCACGATGAGCGTGGGGATGAATAAAAGTATGCGTTTGAGGAGGTATTGAAACATGCTATTTTAATTCAACCTTCCGAAAAATGAACTTGCCAAATCAGTTGACTAACTTCATCTGCCTCAAAGACACCCCCGGGGAATTGCGAGTAGTGACTGCCTCGAACCTTTTGTGCACAACGACCCTTCCTTTCGGTGCAAAGAGAAAAATCAGAGGTTGCTCGTCGTAAAGTACTTCCTGAAATTTAAGGTACAGGCCGTTTCGAGTGGCTTCGTCCGGAGCATTTCTTATGGCCTCTATTAGCGCATCTGTTTCAGCATTGCCAAATCTGGAATAGTTACTGCCGCCGGGGTTATCGCTGTCGGTGTGAAAAAGCTGTTTCGGGTCGTCAGGCACCGGTGCGGAACCAGCCCCCAGGCCCGCCGACATTTCGTAATCCCGGTTGCCCATGTGCTGCCGCAAAACGTTGGTCTCCATTTGCTCCCGTTCAATGTCGATTCCTGCTTTTTGGGCGTTGTTTTTCATCACCTCGGTAAGGTTATCCTGGAAGGCGGATGCCGGATTATAGATGCACTGTATCTTTAATTCCATCTGCTCTCCGTCGATGTTTTTGTCCACTATTCCATTGCCGTTGGTATCGGCCCAACCGGCATCGGCGAGCAGTTGCCGGGCCTTCTCAAGGTTGAGCTCAATGGGAGCCAGATCGTGGTTGTAATATTTCTTATCGGGCAAAAAAGGCCCTATGATGCGTTCGCCAAAACCATCATAGAGGTCGTTGATGACCATGTTCATGTCGAGGGTATGGGCGAGGGCGCGTCGCACCCGTTTGTCTTCCAGTTTGGGGTTTTTGGTATTCAGGGCGATGTAAAAGAAAGCAAAACGAGGCGGTGTGTAAAAGTTGAAAATACCGTTCACCAAGTCGTTAGATTTCAATTCCTTGAATTCTTTCGGAGCCATTTCCAGCATCACGTCGATGTTTTCATTTTTCAACTCCGTGATGGCTGCAGTCTGGTCGGCGATGGGCACAAAGAC
This sequence comes from uncultured Saprospiraceae bacterium, assembly GCA_964586035.1. Lineage (GTDB taxonomy): Bacteria > Bacteroidota > Bacteroidia > Chitinophagales > Saprospiraceae > UBA6168. The sequence goes on along the minus strand of CAZPHZ010000337.1, from coordinate 1,017 downwards.
AATGGTATCGGGGTATGCGGCGAGCATCGTTTGATGGGCCGCAAGTTTATCGCCCCACCAGTTTTTCTTTTTGGCCATCACAATGCGCTGCCCGTCTACCCATTCCGAAAGGCCATAAGGACCTGATGCAGCCACTACCTCCCTGCTGAATTTTGGGGAAGTGAAAGCATCGGCAAACTCCTGCAAATGCGGATCCCCGGCGATACCAGCTGCTTTTTCGGGGTTGGTGAGGTCTTTAAGCTGAATCCCACTCATCAGACCCTCCGGGTCAAAAATGTGCTCCGGCAACACTACCCAGTTGCTGGCAGCAGGTTCGGCAAGAAAGTATTTGTCTTTGGTGATAATGGTAAATTTCTTTGGATTCGCCTCGTCCACTTGTACATCCACTAAGGATCCCAAATAGGGCAAAAACCGTTGGGTGGGCATCTTCGGATTGAAAACCGCTTTAAGCGAAAAACGGTAATCGTAGCCTGTCACGGGTTGGCCATCGTCCCAGACCGCCTCGTCCAAAATTTCGTAAGTAAAAGTCTGACCACCTGTAAATTCACCATCGGTGATGTCCTGAATAACGGGTGCCGATTTCACCAATTCCGGAATCATTTCGAGTGTTTTGGGGTCGAAGTTCATCAAATACTGGTAGGCCATATTGATGGCTGCTGCCTCATACGAAGTGCGGTAGAGGTAGGGATTGAGTGTTTTGATATCTGCTGGTAGCCGAACCCTGACGGTGTTGTCATTGTGCTTCCAGTGGGTGGTGGTTTCCGGTTTGCATGCAAAGAAAAAAACAAACCCCAATAGGGTAATTGCTGAAAAAACGTGGAATTTGCGCATGGCGAGTGGATTTTTATGCAAAAAATAAAAGCAAAGCCCGAAGTTATACGTTTCGTTCGATAAAAGCTGGGGAATTGGTAAATTAGTAAATTGGCTCGGTATTGTTCAACAAGTTCAAAATAGACCGTTCAACCAGCGCAAACAGTTCAACCACCATGACCATCCTTATTGCAGGAGGTACCGGGT
>CAZPHZ010000336.1:0-3688 GCA_964586035.1 uncultured Saprospiraceae bacterium | reverse complement strand
GTGGCGAAAATTATTGCCCCTGCGGTTGCTGCAGGTGAATAGCCGGAGGAGTTACTCTTTTTAGCCAGCGTGAAGGTGGTGGCAGTGCTGCTGTACAATCCTCCGAGAATGCCGGTAACAATCAGGCCTGAGCCGGGAAATACAAATTTGCGCAGCAAATAACTCACGTATGATATAGTGGATACAGCGACTACCGCCAACCAAAATTTATACGGGGTGAGTTCCAAACCCGGCAAGATGATTTTATCCGGGGTGAGTGGAAGCACGACTCCCGCAATTGCCAGAAATTTGGCGAGCGTGAGAAACTCGCTTTCATCGAATTTCTTGGAAATGGCAATCAGCGAATCTTTTATTTCTACTAAAACCAATACTGTAACCAGGATGAGTAGCACCAACCATGGGGGTTGTAAATACACCAATGGTGCCAGGCAATAGGTGATGAAGCCGACGAGAATAGACGTAAGCCCCGACTGTCCATCAATCCAAATTTTGGAGGTGTAGAAAATGCCAAAGTAAAGTCCTATGACCACGCCGCCTCCGGCGAAAAACATAAGCCGTTCAGTGTCGAGTAAATAAAGGATAAAGCCCAAAATACCAATGAGCGTGAATGTCCGGTCAGTGCCGAGCAGGCTCTTGCCTTTACCGAACTCATGGTGGCTCCGTTGTTCCAGCCCGAGGAGCATGGAGAATAGACCAACCAGCAGGAAGTTGAGGATGTCTTTCGGAATCTGTTGTAACAGAGTATCCATGAAGGGATGGTTAGAAAATATGCAGCCAAGATAAGAGTAAATTCCGAGTGCAACAGAAACACTGCCACCATACGTAAAAAGGGAGATCCCGGCTGCACCTGAATCTCCCTATCTTTTAAATTGAACAAATGAAATTTGTACCTATGTCTATTCTTCGCCCACAAATGAAGCACTCAGAAATTCCCGGTTGAGCCGGGCGATATTTACCACGGAAATTTCTTTCGGGCATTCCGCTTCACAAGCCGTCACATTGGAGCAGTTGCCGAAGCCTTCGGCATCCATCTGGCGCACCATGTTCAGTGCCCTTCGTTTCGCCTCCACCCGGCCCTGTGGCAACAGTGCAAGATGGGATACTTTGGCACTCACAAAGAGCATGGCCGAGGCATTCGGGCAGGCTGCCACGCAAGCACCACAACCTATACAGGCTGCCGCATCCATAGATTTTGAAGAAGCTTCTTTACTTATGGGGATGGCATTGCCATCCGCCGCTTCTCCCGTATTTACGGAGACAAATCCACCTGCCTGCAGAATGCGGTCGAAGGCGGCTCTGTCCACCACCAAGTCTTTAATGACGGGAAATCCATGCGCCCGGAAAGGGTCGATGTGGATGGTATCGCCGTCTTTGAAATGGCGCATATGAAGCTGGCAGGTAGTAGTACCTGACATGGGGCCGTGGGGTTGGCCATTGATGACCATGCTACATGCACCACAAATGCCTTCACGGCAATCGTGCTCATAGGCCACGGGCTCCTTTTTCTCGCTGACAAGCTCTTCGTTGAGCACGTCCATCATTTCGAGAAAACTCATGTGTTCGTTGGCCTCCACCTGATAGGTTTCGTATTGGCCCTTAACAGAGGCATTTTTTTGTCTCCAGACTTTCAATGTAAGTTTCATGCGGAGAATATTTCGTTTGCATTTTGGTGTTTTGGTGTTTTAGCCAGGCAAAGCCAATCAACTAATACACTAATACACCAACACGCTGATTACTTATAACTTCTGGTTTTTAATTCAATGGCTTCAAAAGTAAGTTGCTCTTTGTGTAAGACTGGCTCCTTCTCAGGGTCGGGCCATTCCCAGGCTGCGATATAGGCGAAGTTGGCATCGTCACGCATGGCTTCACCTTCGGCAGATTGAGATTCTTCGCGGAAGTGCCCGCCACAACTCTCTTTGCGTTCCAAAGCATCCACAGCAAGCAACTCACCCATTTCGAGGAAATCGGCCACACGGCATGCTTTTTCCAATTCAGGATTATACTCATCTCTCGTGCCGGGAACAAACACATTTTTGTAAAACTCTTCCCGCAAAGCCCTAATCTTCTGTCGTGCCGTTTTCAATCCGGCTTCATTGCGGGACATACCGACGTGTTCCCACATGATTTTGCCGAGACGCCGGTGGAAGCTTTCCACGGATTCGTTGCCATTGTTATTCAATAATGCATCGATGCGGTCGCTGACCTCTTTTTCTGCGGCATCGAATTCCGGCGTGTCGGTATTGAATTTTGGTGTCCGGATTTCGTTGGCGAGGAAGGTACCTATTGTATAAGGTATCACAAAGTAGCCATCGGCCAATCCCTGCATCAAGGCTGAAGCGCCGAGACGGTTGGCACCGTGGTCGCTGAAGTTGCATTCTCCGAGGGCGAACAAACCGGGAATATTGGTACTCAGGTTGTAATCCACCCAAAGTCCGCCCATTGCGTAATGGGCAGCAGGGTAAATCTTCATCGGTGTTTTATAGGGGTCTTCTCCGAGTATTTTTTCATACATCTCGAAAAGGTTGCCGTATTTTTCCTCGATAATTTCTTCGCCGAGGCGGCGAATGGTATCAGCATCGGCGTTTCCGAGGTGCATGGTATGAGCACGGGATTTGCCATACCGCTCGATAGCCGTGGAAAAATCGAGGAAAACGCCCAACCCGGTCGGGACTATTCCGTGACCTTTGTCGCATTCCACCTTCGCTGCACGCGAAGCCACGTCGCGGGGCACGAGGTTGCCGAAAGCAGGGTATCTGCGTTCGAGGTAGTAGTCCCTGTCTTCTTCTGGTATATCCGTTGCCTTTTTGCGTCCTTCTCGGATGGCTGCGGCATCTTCTTTAGTCTTAGGCACCCACACTCGCCCGTCGTTCCTCAAACTCTCGGACATCAGCGTCAGCTTCGACTGGTACTCTCCGTATTGGGGAATGCAGGTTGGGTGAATTTGGGTGTAGCAAAGATTGGCCATGAACGCCCCCTTGCGTGTCACCCGCCACGCTGCCGTTGCATTGCAGCCCATCGCATTGGTGGAGAGGTAAAATACATTGGCGTAGCCACCAGTTGCCAATACTACCGCATGAGCGGCAAAGCGTTCCAATTTTCCGGTGATAAGGTTACGAGCAATAATGCCTCTGGCCTTGCCATCTATTTTCACCAAATCCAACATTTCGTGGCGGTTGTACATGGTAACCTGGCCTGTTGCAATCTGCCTGCTCAAAGCCTGATAGGCACCGAGGAGCAATTGCTGCCCGGTTTGGCCGCGTGCATAAAAAGTACGGCTTACCTGTACCCCACCGAAGGAGCGGGTGTCGAGCATGCCGCTGTATTCACGGGCAAAAGGCACCCCCTGAGCTACACATTGGTCGATGATATTGGAACTGACCTGCGCCAGGCGATAGACATTTGCCTCCCTGCTGCGATAGTCACCACCTTTAACCGTGTCGTAAAACAGGCGGTAGTCACTGTCAGCGTCATTTTTATAATTTTTGGAAGCATTGATACCCCCCTGTGCAGCAATCGAGTGTGCCCGCCGTGGACTATCGTGAAAGGTGAAACATTTGACATTATAACCGAGTTCGCCCAATGAAGCGGCAGCGGAAGCGCCGGCCAAGCCGGTGCCAACAACGATGACCTCTAACCGCCTTTTGTTATCAGGCGAAACGATAGGCTTAGGGCTTTTGTACTGTTCTCT
>CAZPHZ010000335.1:0-3690 GCA_964586035.1 uncultured Saprospiraceae bacterium | reverse complement strand
TATATTCACTGATAACATTTTATACCATTTCCACCCACCTCACACCTCACACCTCTCACCTCACACCTCACACCTCACACCTCACACCTCTCACCTCATTCCGTTTTTTCTTGAAAAAAGGACTCGTAAGGCCAGAATATTTTTTGAAAAACACGATGCTGGACGAGCATGAGGTCGCCCGTATTCACAAAGGCATAATAGCGCTCGATGATGTCGGTTTTGCGGTCGCCTGTGGCCGCGTTGATGCGGTACATTGGGGCCAGCGATGCCACACGCTGTTCGCCTTTTGTATTTGTGACGCTAATGACAGAAAACGGTACGAGCTGACTGAGAGAGTCTTTATTGCTGGTTTCGTTGACAAAGTTTTCCGCAACAAGACTCTGGAACCCGGTAAGGAAAGCCTCCACGCTGGCCTCGTCTAATGGCCGGTCAGTGGCTTTCGTATTGTCGTAAAAAGGGGTGACTTTAAATCCCTTGTGCATCCTTTTCAGCTTGAACGATTTGTTGCGTTGCATCGGGTATTCGATACTTACCGCGTCTATTTCATCGGGGTCGTAGCTGAAAACCGTCCGGTCGCGCCAGTTGTCTCCGGTGAGGTCGTACCGGGTTCTTATTTGGCCATCCATCATGGGCAGCGCCATGACCATGGGCTGCTCTGAACCTACCTGTAACATGTAGGTGCCGCGGGCATCCGCCGTTACACCACCGACGTAATAAGCCTTTAGCTTTTCACCTGCTTTATTAAAAATCTCCACCTTTATGCCCCTTGTTCCCATCTCCCTGACAATGTTGCCGTTGGCGGCAGCGGGAGGCACATATTTCAACTCCAGGTTGGTCACTGTCTCCAGCAGATTTTTCATCACGTTTTCGCTGGCTTTGTAGCCGCCATTCACCGTCCAATGGTCACCCTGCCGCTCTAAAGTCGTGGTGACACCGTCTCTTTTGGCAATGAAAATTTTCTGAATCTCGTGGGGGTCTTTCACTTTGAAATCGCGATCCCAGCCAAAGTTGGACGAGGTGGTATCGCTTTTCCCACCCATGAGGTACCAAGTGGTCAGACCACCCAGAAGCAGGAAAATGAGGAGAAGCCAATAGTTCTTTTTCATAGAGGTTCTTTTTTTGGAAACATTAGACATTGACATTAGACATTAGACATTAGACGTTAGACGTTAGACGTTCCCTTCCAATGGTTCTATCCTAATGTTTCTCATTCCGGGCGTACCTGCTCTTCCGTATCCAGTTGAATAGCAATGCAAAAACCATTAGGAAAACCAATGGCAGTCCAATGTTTACAAGCTGCCACTTTGTTTGTTCCGTCTCCGCTTTGGTCGTGTCGAGGAGACGAAGTTTCACTTCTTTGCCACGTGCCTCGATGATCCCTTTGTTGTCATTAAGATATTCAACAGCATTGAGCAGGAAGTCTTTGTTGGCGAACTGGTAGCGATCGAACCGGTTATATCCTAACGGCATCACTTGCCCTTGCGAGTTGGCGACGAGATTGCGGGCTATGTCTCCGTCCGAAACCACCAGCATTCGTGTGGGCTCACTGAGGGGCTTGAATTCCTGGCCCAATTCCTTCAGCCCTTCTTCCATGCCTTCTGTAATTCTATTTTCAAAAAGAGAGGGGAAAGTACCTTCCAGCAATACCGCCAACGGGATGTTTTTCTTTGAAAATTTCGATGGGTCCGGATCGTATCGGAGGATTTCAAAATTTAACCTTGTGATGTTGGGTTGAATGCGGCTATTTTCAGAGGAGGTGAGCAGTATGGTTTTTTTTACAAAAGTTTTAGTTTTTATGGTGTCGATAGAGCTGGGGAAAAACAGGTTGATGCCGTCTAAGCTCTTCACCACAGCATGCTTGGCATTTGGGAATGCGATAGGGTGGTAATACCATGGGAAGAGCTCCTGAGTGCCTTTGGCGTCGATTACCATGGGGATGTGCGTACAACGCAAGTCGAGTACGAGGTCGGGGTTGATGCGGACGCCGTATTTGAAAAGGATGTCGTCGAGGTCGAGCGGGTAATCTATCGGGATGTAGGCGTTGGTGCGACGCAGGCTGTCGAGTTCCACATTGAGGCGGTCGATGAGCCACATGACCTTGCCGCCATTCATTACGTACTGGTCAATGAGAAATTTGTCGCGGTCGCTGAATTTGGTCCGTGGCTTTGCGATTACCAGCACTTTTACCTCCTGAGAAATGTAGATGGTGCTGTCGAGGTTGAAGGTGCCCACCTCATAATAGGCTCGCAGGCTGCGAACGAGGTCTTTTCGCTCCAACTCATTTAATTCGCCATGCCCAACCGTGAAAGCGATGACTTCCTTTACACCGGTTTGGAGCTTATGCAAGGCATTTGCGAAGTTGTACTCCATCTGGCTGATGGAATGGTTGAGTTGTTCTTCAGGATTGGTGCCTCGAGCCTGTTCGTCGAGCAAATCCACCACGGCGGTCCGGCCGTGATAATTGACTTTGGCATAGGGGTAAATCATTTTCTCCGTAGTGCCCTCTGCTTCTTTCACCCGAAGGTTGGTGGGTACGATGCCGTCTTTAGCAAGTTCTTCCCTCCGTTTGTTGATGTCGTCTATTGACCCGCGGTTAGGGTCTGTAAATTTGTATTCTATGTATCCTGACTCCGAGCGAAAGTCGTCCAGCATCTCCTTTACCGAGCGTTGCAAACGTTTGAATCCGGCCGGAAAATCTCCCTCCAGCAACACATCGACATAGACCACGTCGTCGAGCCCGTGCAGCAAGTCTTGTGTGGGTTCGGAGAGCGTGAAGCGCTTTTCTTCCGTCAGGTCATAATGTGTAAAAAAAGCACCGCCGAGAATATTCAAGAATAGGGCGATACACAGCACCATGCCGAGCTGGAGTAAAGATTGGTTGCGTCTTTTGTTATCGTTTCTTTTCACTTGCTTTTGAATGATTGATGCTGGTTTCCGGGTGGCAATTTTTCAAATCAGAAGTCCCTGTCCATTTGTATTGTTCACCATTTTCTTTTTTCCAAAGAGGTTACAGTTAGTACCACAAATATTCCGGTGAGCGTGACGAAATATATGACATCTCTCGTATCTATGACCCCCCGGCTGATAGAGGTATAATGGTAGTCTATGCCAATCATCTGCACCACATCGTCCACTTTCCCAACGAATACCGGAAGCTTGCTGAAGAATAAAAAGCCCCAATGGAAAATAAAGCAGAGAAAAGTGGCCAGTATGAATCCTACGATTTGGTTGTTGGTCAATGAAGATGCAAACACCCCGATTGAGGTGAAGGCTCCGGCCAGAAATATCAGACCAATGTACGACCCCATTATGGCGCCGCTATCGAGGTTACCTTTGGGGTTGCCGAGTTGGTACACGGTGATGTAATAAAGCAAGGTCGGCAGTAGAGCAAACAGCACCAATGCCAGGCAGGCGAAATATTTACCCAAAGTGATCTGCAGGTCGGTAAGCGGGCGAGTGGCCAACAGTTCTATGGTGCCTGTTTGGTGCTCTTCTGCAAAGGAGCGCATCGTCACCGCCGGGATGAGGAAGGCAAAAACCATCGGAGCAATATCGAAAAGCTGGTCGAGCGTAGCGTAGTTGTAGTTCAGCAGACTCGTGTCTGGAAACACGAACATCACCAGGCCCATGATGACCAGGAATACTCCCACCACGATATAACCTATGAGAGAGCTGAAAAAGGTATTTAGT
>CAZPHZ010000334.1:0-3700 GCA_964586035.1 uncultured Saprospiraceae bacterium | reverse complement strand
GTGGTAGCGAATACATCGGCGAAGCCCAGATTTGTGAGGGTCACTACCGTGTAAGAATCGCAAATTGCAGTGGGCGGTGATTGGTCTTCCACCGTCAGCTGAACGGAGCAATTAGCGTGGTTGTCGCAATCATCCACCACGTTGTAAGTGATGGTGTGAACACCCACCGGAATATCCGTAATGATACCGCCGTTGCTCACAACATAGCCCGACGGCGTATCCATATATACGTAAAAACTCGTGGAGCAGTCGTCGGTTATCGCAACCTGAGGCATTGCCACTGTGGCGCTGCAAAATGTCGAGCTGTTCGTACTCACTGTCAGGTCGGCGGGGCAGGTCAGCACGGGGGCCGTTTTGTCTTTCACGGCTATGATTTGCATGTCGCTCAAAACTGCTCCTGTACACCAAGCCACCACTACCCAGTTCCGAAGGATTGTGTAGCTGCCCTGGCACACAGCAATTTGCTGGTCGTCGTATGACACCGACATATTGCATAGCCCCCCGCCATTTTGTGGTATCGGCGTTCCGCCAATGGTAGGTTCGCCTGTATTGACGGGCATTGTGTTTGGGTTTACGCAGTCGAGCACCGGCGACTCTATGTCGTCAAGGTTCAGCGGGAATACCACGTTGGCAGTATTGCCCTGCTCCACGTTTATCACCTGGGCACAATTGCTCGAGTTGCCTTGATTGTCAGCCGCAGTCCAGTTACGGGTGATCACTGCGGCATAGCTACTACTACACCCATTGACGGTAGAATTGTCAAAGTGGGTCACAGAATAAGGCGAACATTCGGTGATGATGGGGTTGCCTGTATTAATGGGCTCTGAATCTTCCGAGCAGGCGATGGTCACATCTGCGGGGCAGGCCATCAGCGGTGGCAGGTTGTCTTCCACAATAACAGCTCCCCAGCACGAGTTTCCACTGGGCCAGTGTTCCACCACTACCGTCAGCGTTTGCCCGATGTAGGCAGCGTTTACAATGGGACTGTTGGGAATAGGTACGCCGTTGGCGTCTTTCACCGTGACGACAAAAGAACTCGGATTGTTGGGCGTACAGGAAGAATAGCTGTTGCCTTCGAGAATCATGTCATAGGTCACTTCGGCCTCGCAAGAGGAGGGTAGCGCCACAGACACGAGGTTGTTGCAGGCCATGGTGCAATTGGCCTGCGCGGCCAATTCATTGCTCCCTAATAACAAGCCAGTCAATAGAAAAACTCCTGTTAAAGCCAGGTGGATGTAATTTGGCCGTAAGGCCTGAATGAGTGTTTGAGCGCGGAAGCCTGCCCATATTTGGGCAATGAGTGTAATCGCTTTTTTCATCGGACTAATGATTTGTTAAAGAATCGGTTCTGGTTATGCGTAATGTGTGTAAGTGTGTAAGTTTTATCGTAGTCCTTAATACTGATTTCAATCTGAATGTAATGGATTCAGTTGAGTACCAAACGCCGCCAAACCTTTGTAAGGCAGCAGTTAGGGGTACCTCCCATTTTTTAAACTATGAAGGGATATTTCCGTGTAAAGGGGTAGATCGACCTTATGACCACAAGGGGCATAAGTAGAGCAAAGGCATGGGTTTGCCGTGCGTTTTAGCGCACGCGAATAAACACGGGCTTTGCCTTAAAAATTGACGGAAATAATGAAAGGAGAAGTAATCTGAGAATGGGTCGAGTGTAAATCGGTTTGTAACTGTTCATGGTCTGTTCAATTGAAATGTAAAATCGGTTTGGCTAATTGCCAGCAAAGATAGTCGTTGGGGATATATTTAGCCAATATTTGGTGTTTTTTTTTAATGTTTGAACTTTGTATACCTTTTTTCCGGGATTTGATGGATATATCATACAGGCTTTTTTATGTGAAGGGAATGAAATAACATGTCTTTTTGAAACAGTTGATAAGGTTGAGAAAGTTCAGGAAGGATTAGTCTCACCGTTTTTAAATTTCTAATCAAGTTACTCCATGTACCTTACTAAAAAAAATCCCCCACCTGCATAAAACGCAGGCAAGGGACCACACTTAAATCGGTATAGTGTTTTTTATGTGTTATAGCGTGAAACAGGGGTTACCTGATTGCGCTCCTGCACATTCTTCATTAGTTCAACAATATCATCTTTTTTGTTGCCCTGTGGCCAGCTGTTTCGAGCTGGTAGATGAGTACACCACCGGCAGGCAATTCGTTTCTTTCGATACTCACTGAATTGTACCCCTGGCCGAAGACCTGCTCGTACGACTTTAGTACCGTGCCCGATACGTCATAAATCGTCAGTTTGGCCAATTCTGTTTCAGGCAATGAGAACCCGATTTGAGTCACTTTCTTGAATGGGTTCGGTTTATTTTGGTACAGTCTAAATGTATTTGTTGCTATGACTTCATCCTGGCCGTTGAAAGCAAGGCTGAGATTCAGTGGCAGTTCTTCGGCATTGTAAGCCATAGCTTCAGTGAATCTCGAACTCATTCTTATAAAATCGCTCAAATTTCCGGAAGATTTGGCGGTAAAACTAAGGCTGAAAAGGGCGCTGTTTTGCTCAACCAAAACGGGATTCAAGTCGAACCATCCGGTTGTGAGGATGCCCTCGTTTGCACGGGAGAACCCGAAGCTCTCGTCCACGTTTCCGGTTAGCGCACCCTTTTCAATGCCTTGCAATTCCAGATCGTCAGTTTCAAATTCAAGCGTAAACTGAAGTGTTAATAAATCGATATTTTCTGCTGTGTAAACTGGTATCGTTACTGTCTCACCTGCGTGTATTTCACGGTCTGGCATTTGGACCGTCATTTCGCCGTTCAGGCTTCTGCCGCTGATGCCGCCGTTGCCAAAGTCAGTGGTAGCGCTGCCGTTCAGGTCGCCAATTTTTACGCCAATAAAGTTGGCGTCGAGGATGTCCTGATTCAAGCTGGTGATGGTCTTCTCTTCTGGGAATGGCGGTGTAAATGGATTTTCGGGATTTGGGAATATGTATCCGGCATCCACGAAGCGCCATGATTTATTTTGTGGGAATTCATCGTATATATTGAGTATCAGCTTGCGCAATTCCACTATATCGGCCGTTGTCACTGCTCCATTTTGATTAATGTCGGCCGCAATGATTTTGTAGGGCGATGTCAGTGGTGCAATGGCCAGCACGTGGCGACTCATCAATACCAGGTCGAACGTAGTCACCCCATTCAGCGGATTTGTATTTTTCTCAGGAGTCACCACATAGGCGGCATTAGGTGGTAGATTTTGGAACTCATAATCTCCCCCGCCATTCGTGTAATCCATCATACCGGCATTGGCTATTTCTACCGTTACTTCAGGCATCATATCACCCATTTCGGTTCCTATTTCGCCGCCGATGACGGCGCTGCCGGTCACTAGAGTATCGGGGCACACATTCATGTTGTCCTGAACTATCAGGTTGGTAGTGCAATAATCACTGTTACCCGCTTCGTCTGTCACCCAGAATTCAACCAGGTGCATTCCTTCGTCAGCACAGGTAAAGTCGAGTGACGGAACCGGCGGCAGGGTGTCTCCAACCAACCTGATGTTGAACACCAGGTCTGCCGTATCTGTACAGTTGTCCGAACTGGCATTGTTGAACTTCCAGGCATCCATTACTACCATTCCCACATTGTCCAATTCTCCCACCACACCCGAGTTGCAATAGGGTGTCGGCCATTTCAAATCCGTCACAGTAATCTGGGTGGACACAGTCGTTTGGTTTCCA
>CAZPHZ010000333.1:0-3712 GCA_964586035.1 uncultured Saprospiraceae bacterium | reverse complement strand
ACCTGGAGGAGTGATGCCCCATGAGCTGTTGGAAGGAGTGTTCCAATAAACCTGAAAATGTTCGTTTCCGCCACCGTCTTTGTGGAGGAGTTCGACATAATATTTTTGTCCCGCCTGTAGCGAAAACAGGGAGGAAGTCTGGGAGGGATATTTGGTGTGTTGCGTCACGTTTGTCCAGCCCGTGACAGATGCAATCAGGTCTTTATTGGCAAATGTTTCATCGGAGCTAAGAAACAACCTGCCGCCGTCATCGCATGTGAGGTTGAACTGGTAGTTACCCGTTGCAGGAGGAATAAGGTAACCTTTGACGCGGGTTCCGTAGTCGTCGTCGTAATCATCAGGTCCCTGAAATGATGTGAGCACACCCGATTCATCGAAATTGTTTGGAAAATTCTTGCTGGTGGTAAGGTCTGAGATGCTGGTCCCCGGAATATTCCCCCACCGCTCGAATGAGATGCCGCCCGGGCCGCATTCGATGATGGGTGGGCATACCACTTTGGAAAGTGTGACTCCGTCAATGGCCATGCCTACACCTGCCCGTGCGTTTGTGAAGACGAAATTCGAAATAGGATCCTGTATGTTGTATGTAAAAGTGTACTCTAATTTTTCCCAACTCAAATTGTTGAAACTCTCGCTGGTGGGGACCGCCCACGCGAATACAGGCTTAAAACCGCTTACAAATGAAAATTCGAGGTTTAAAATGCCGGGCTGCTGGGTGGCATTTCCTCCGTCGGGGAAGCCATCGTTGCCGAGGTGCTCGGCCCAGGTAGCTGCATAAAAACAGAACCGGTAGGTTTGGCCGTCTTCAAGGATGAGGTTGTTGGAAAAATCCATGTCCGCGATCCAACAATCGCCGTTGTTCGGCAACCATATGAAACGGTCTCCTTCCGGATTGTTCACCTGGTTGTAAATATCGTTCAGGTAAAAAGCGTATTTCGAACTGATGCCGGGGAACCAGGGCTTTACGATATCTGTATTCCACGGAGAGATGGCATAAGCGGGAACTCCCTGAAATGTAGCGGGGAAGGAGGAGATGTCAGAATCTTCAAAGCCACCATTGGGAACCATATTGTCGGAGCAGCCGCATGCCATGTTATAATTGGTACCCCCCAAAGGGTCCGAAAGACTGAAGCAAAAATCGTCGGCAAAAAGATTGTTAGAGGAACCTCCTTCTTTGTAGCCTCCAACCTCGGCATATACTGCCCCTGCCGGAGCTTTTCCTTTTAAAGTAAAAAGCCTGTAATCCGTATCCCAAAACAAGATGGGTTGCAAAACGCTTGAAATGGTATTATTGTTTACATCTTTCCATTCTAAAGAAAGCTCAGCGTAGCTGGGCTGTCCGAATATCTTAGCCCATGCGGTCAATTGATAAGTCTTCCCCACTTCCACAGCCAACCTTTGGAAAAAACGAGCGCCATTACTCACAATCTTAACGGCCGAAGCGCCTGAATAGGCATCGACGGTATTGGCAACGGTACCTCCGGCAATCTGCCAGTTATTCAGCCCGTCTTCGAAGCCCTCGTTGTGGATGAGGATGCATTCCCCAACAGCAATGACGTATTCTTCAAGGCAAAACTCGTCTACATCCAGTGACCCACCGCCAAATTTCAAGGCAAATACCTGCACTTTTGTGGCATTCGCTGGTGCTGTTGCGCTCACTTCGTAATGAGTGTATTCCGATGACAGCACGTTCACGGTATTCTCACTCAAAAGGGTGTTGGAGTTGTTGTAAAAACGTATGCCTATGGTGGATGCCCATACCGAACCGACCCTTTTACCATATGCAGTAAGCGTGTAAACCTGCCCGGCAGTTATGCCACTCTGTGTTTGTGTGGCATAGGCGTAAAAACCTGAGATATGAGCTGCCCAACCACCCGCAAAAGCATCGGTAGTGGCAGAAACAGAACCGAATGTGTTCCACTCAGATAGGGTGGCATCAAAGCCTCCATCAACCAATAGAATACAATTGCAGCCCGCACCATCGGTGCAAAGGGGATCGTCACAATCGGTCAAGCCGTTGCTGTCATCGTCGAGGCCGTTGCTACATATCTCCGTGCATTGAATGGCTGTCACAGTCGGGTCGCCGATGGCTGCTGTATTGGAATCATCGGAGGATATTTTGTTTGCTAAAAATGGGGAGGCACTGCCCATACCTTCGAGCCAGGCCTGGTTGGAAAGTGAAGTGCCGCCGACCAGACAGGAAGGGAGGTCCACATCTATACTGAAACTACTCATGCCAACGGGGACATTGCTCAGCGTCAGGTTGGCTATTTGTTTCGTGTTCGTGGTGCCAGTTATACTCAGCCCGCTGGATACATTGTGTGCATTCGTGGCGAAATTGAAATTCGCTGGCAACGAATCGGTGAAAGTGAGGTTGTTTAGCACCTGCCCGGTTTCGTTGAAAATACTGAAAATATAGGTAATTGCGGTGCCATTATCTGCCGAAGCAGGGCCGGCTTTTGTCAATTTCACCTGGTAGGGGCAGCCACAGCCGTCACTATTTACACTTACATCTGATGTGCCAGCCGCAGAAATAGCTCCATCTGTTGTGTTGATGGAAACCAGTGTCTCAATTGAATATGCAGCTCCGACGGCGATGTCATCAACATAACCGAGGAGCCTGCCCCGGGGGGTAAAGAAAGTGGATTCCATGGCATCATAACCAGGGTCAGTTGTCCCTATATTCGTAACTGTCCAGTTGAGCGGATTGATCGTGGCGAGTTTGTGAACATCGGTACGCCAACCGTAGAATTTCTTATCCACCGGGTTGAATGCCATATCTTTCATGCCGGCGTAGCTGTTGAAATTCACTACTTCCGTTGCGGCTAAGGTGGAGAGATTTACCTTGAATATCTTTTGATTCAATGTTCCGGTGAGCCTGCTGGCAAGGACGTAGAAATAGCCATTTTCGTGGAAGTCACCTCCGGAAAGTTCGGTATAGTCTGCATCGATGCCCGTAATGGTGCCCAATTCAGCTATTTCATAATTTCCATTTATGCGGTAAAGGTGATGAGGTGCATTCAACCCAGTGGCATAGATAAACCGGTCCAAGGGGTTGTAGCCGAACGAACTGATGTCGCCGGTGAGTCCCTGTGTTGTTAGGTTTACCAAATAATTCAGTTGCACCGGGTTCGGCTGTAGTTCGTACAAAATATAATCACCTGCCGTGCCGATGCCGGGGGTGGTGGTTTGAAGTTTAGCTGCGTGGTACAACTTGCCGTCGCATTGAAAAGGAACGTAACATGGACAGTCGGGGTCGAAACAATCGATGTAGCCATCGTTGTCGTCGTCGATGCCGTTGGTACAGTCTTCCGGCGTCAAGGTGACATGCACGGTGCTAAAGCCCGTTCTCGTGCCACAGTCATCGGTAACCGTCAGTTTGATGTAACACTCTGTGGTGACACTTACGGACGGGGCCGTGAATGTTGTATTGGCAGAATCCGGAGCGGAAAAAGTGCCTCCGCCACAGGTCGTAGTCCAGGAATAGAAATAATTTCCCGTACCACCGGTAACAGTACTCGTCAGATTGTACACCTGGCCAGATTGCATCGCTCCGGGAACCAAGGTGAGCGGTTGGATGGCTTTGTTGCCCGCAGCCATGAAGCTGAAATTCAGGAATGCCCGTTGTGCCGCATAGTTTTCAGGATTGTGTGATTTGTCCAATTTATGGGCTGCCTCATATACTACATAGCCGCGCGTAGTGTCACCAAAC
>CAZPHZ010000332.1:0-3716 GCA_964586035.1 uncultured Saprospiraceae bacterium | reverse complement strand
AATGGTGGCTCTCTCACCAGCCTCTATCGCGCGAGAAAGACTCAGCGGCACAGCCTCCCCCAATCCCTGCGACAAGGCTTTCTCTGCAATGGCACGACCGATTCTGCCATTTCCGTCCTCGAAGGGATGAATGCTTTCGAAATAAATGTGCGCAATGGCAGCCCGCACCGGAGAAGTTTTGAGGGCGCTTTCTTTTGCAGGCATCGTCTCGTTGAACCACCGGATAAACCGGGCCATCATGCCGGGTATCTTCGATGAAGGGGGTGCCACAAAATGGATTTTCTCTTTTCCGATGGCACCCGATACAATTTGCATGGGTTCCGCGTGCTGCCTCCAGGTTCCGATACGGTTCAAATCCCGCCGGTACGACAGCAACATTTTATGCCATTCAAACAAATGAGAATCAGTTAATTTTTCAGAAAAAGTTCTCCTCACTTCTGTCATCATCTGCGCCAATCCTCCGGCACGCAGGTCGTGCACTGCTTCCGGCACCAGGTTCAGTCCAAGTTGATTGCGTATAGACGATTTCACGTCGGCCCTCGGGATGTACTCTCCTTCTATCTCAGAGGTTTTCAATGCTTCAACAGCCATGATGTCCACCACCGCCTCGTTTTTAAGCGCTTCCGGTAAGGCTCTCAGAATGCCGCTCAGATGGGCGATTTTTCCCATGTAAATCAATAAGCCGTCCTCTACCCCCGACAGGTCGTAGGAAAATTTTGCCCAGTCGCTTTGTTGCCAATTGTATTGCATGAGCCGGTTAAAGAATTTATTCGGCTCAAATCGCTGAAATTATTTGGGATATATATGAACTCAAAAATCTGTTGCCATCGCCTGATTACACTCGCGCCGCCACCTTCACCCCTTCCTCAATCGCCCGTTTCGCATCCAATTCTGCGGCCAGTTTGGCGCCACCGATGATGTGAACAGAGATGCCGGCCTGTTGCAATGGCCCGGCCAACTCCGCAACGGAAAGCTGCCCGGCGCAGATGACAATATTGTCAACCTTTAAGGTTCTTGCCTTTCCATGGTGCAAAATGTGTAGACCCTCGCCGTCGATTTTCAGGTATTGCACTTCGGCGAGCATCTCTACTTTTTTCATGCGAAGGCTGCTGCGGTGAATCCAGCCGGTGGTTTTTCCGAGGCCGGCGCCGTGTTTGCCTTTTGAGCGCTTGAGGAGATATATCTGCCGGGCGGACGGTTCCGGTTGAGGTTTTAACACCGCTCCCGGATGAGTGTACTTTTTGTCCACACCCCATTCTTTCAAAAACTCATCGGGATGCAGGCCTGGCGATGCAGATTCTTCAATTGCCAGAAACTCCGCCACATCGAAGCCGATGCCACCGGCACCCACAATGGCGACGGATTTGCCGACCGTTTTTTTGTGCAAAAGTACATCCACATAGCTGAGGCACTTCGGATGGTCTTCGCCGGGAATGCCGGCGGGCCTCGCCCGAACGCCGGTGGCGGCGATGACCTCCTGAAAGCCCTGCTCTGCCAGCATGGCGGCGGTGGCGCGGGTGTTCAGATGAAGGTGAACACCGGTCAGTTCGATTTGGCGGCGGTAGTAGCGCAATGTCTCGTGGAATTCCTCTTTTCCGGGGATGCATTTGGCCATGTTGAACTGCCCTCCGATGTCGCCGGCAGCTTCGAACAGGTGTACCTCGTGGCCCCGTAGCGCTGCAATGGTAGCTGCCGGCAGTCCGGCAGGCCCGGCCCCCACCACGGCGAGTTTCTTTTTGACCTTAGCGGGCAAATAATTTATCAGCGTCTCGTGGCAGGCCCGCGGATTCACGAGGCAGGAGGCGATTTTGTGGCTGAAAGTATGATCTAGGCAGGCCTGGTTGCAGGCGATGCAGGTATTGATTTCGTCTTCCCGGCCCTCCGCCGCTTTTTTCATCAAATCGGGGTCGGCGAGGAAGGGGCGGGCCATGCTCACCATGTCGGCGCAACCATCGGCGAGGAGGCCCTCGGCCACACCCGGCATGTTGATGCGGTTGGTGGTGACGAGGGGGATGCCCACCTTGCCCATCAGACGTTTGGTCACCCAGGCGAAGCCGCCGCGCGGCACCATCGTGGCAATGGTGGGCACGCGGGCCTCGTGCCAGCCGATGCCGGTGTTGATGAGGGTGGCACCCGCTTTTTCTATTTCTTTGGCCAAAAATTCCACCTCCTCCCAGGTGCTGCCGTCTTCCACGAGGTCGAGCATGGAGAGGCGGTAGATGAGGATGAAATTTTCGCCCACCTCTTCCCTGATTTGCCGTACGATTTCCACGGGGAAGCGGGTGCGGTTTTCAAAACTGCCACCCCATTCGTCTGTGCGTTTGTTTGTCTTTGAAACGATGAACTCGTTGATGAGGTAGCCCTCACTGCCCATCACCTCCACGCCATCATAGCCCGCCTCCTGCGCCAGTGCTGCGCAGCGCACGAAATCGGAGATGGTGCGGCGCACCCCGCGGCGGCTCAACTTCCACGGTTTGAACGGCGAAATGGGCGACTGAATGGCCGACGGCGCTACGGCCAGCGGATGGTAGCCGTACCGCCCGGCATGCAGTATTTGCAGGCATATTTTCCCGCCTTCGGCGTGAACGGCATCCGTCACCAGTTTGTGCTCCCGGGCCTGCCGGGCGTTGGTCAGGCGCGCCGCAAACGGCGCCACCCAGCCCTGCCGGTTCGGCGCCACCCCGCCCGTGACGATGAGGCCTGCGCCGCCCCGTGCCCGTTCTGCATAAAAGGCAGCCATGCGTTCGAAGCCTTTTTTGGCTTCTTCCAGGCCCGTGTGCATGCTGCCCATGAGGACGCGGTTCGGCAGGGTGGTGAAGCCGAGGTCGAGAGGAGTGAAAAGTTGGGGGAATTTGGATGACTGCATGGTCTCAATGTTTTTTAAACCCCGCTTTGTCATTCCCGCAGGGATCCTGTCATGTTATACCGGATGTCTGGTTCTTTGTCAAAATCAGCAATTGCGCAGGCCAAAATACAGTGATACCGCAAGAATCAAAACCGGCGGCGTTTTATTTCTTCGAAAAACTACGATGCGGTAGCTTTGAGCTTTCGCAAAGTCACTAAAAACAACAACGCATGAAAATCATCAACTTGCAGGAAGCCGAAGAGCGGGAATTGGTGCCCGGCTATTTCGGGAAATTCATCCACTCTGAGCGCACGACCATCGTGCATTGGCGCATCCTCGCCAACCACCCGCTGGCGGAGCATTCCCACCCGCACGAGCAGGTGGTGCACGTGCGGGAAGGCACTTTTGACCTGACGGTTGCCGGGGTGAAACACACCCTCACCGCCGGGAGCATGCTGGTGATACCGCCAGATGTACCGCACGCCGGTGTGGGTCTCACCGATTGCCGCATTACGGATACGTTTTGTCCGGTGCGGGAGGATTACAGGTTCTGACAGTGATTTTGCAGTCGGAAAGCCAGCTTTCCGGCCAAGCTCTTTCCGCTTTTTAGTTCCTGCTTTTTTGTGCAATTCATGGAAAAGTAATTACCTTTGCGCCGCACTGAAGGAATTCAACGACAGAGGGAACAAAAGTTCCCTCTTTTACTTTACAGAATTTGAACGCTTTTTTTTTAGAAGAAAAGATTAACGAACTGCTCGCTGCAAAATTTCAGGAAGATGCCTTCCAGGATTGTTTTCTCGTCGAATTAAATCTCCATGGGACTAACAAGTTAGAAGTTTTCCTGGACTGCGACAGCGGGCTTACCTTTGAC
>CAZPHZ010000331.1:0-3723 GCA_964586035.1 uncultured Saprospiraceae bacterium | reverse complement strand
GCCGGTCTAGCAGCGACTCACGGTATAAAGATGGACATTGAAATTGTGTGCGAGCGCCTCTTACTTCCGGAGATGCAACGTGAATTGTTTGACGAAGAAGGCAATCCTGCCGGGGTTTTCAAGACAGACAAAAGAAGGATTTATCCGGGGACTTCGGTCTCTTTCGAGCTCGATATTGGCACTTTGAAACCGGGGCATTATAAAGCGCTGCTTCTCGCCAACTGCTCGGACGAAGATATCTTCGGCGTAAATCTCACTCTTGATATTTGATGGGGGAGTTATTTTACATCGGGTGGCTTTCTGCTTTTATGCTACATATGGCGGTTTTGTCACCGCCGACTGCCCTGGAAATGTCGCCTGTTGACCCGGCCCCAGTTGTGATTTTCCCTGGCAAAATGCTGACCATCGCAGTCAAGGTGGCCAACCCATCTGCCGAGCCAGCATGGGCCTCCGCCTTTGCTGAGCTACCTCCTTCCTGGCTTGCCATATCCGATGACAAACCTTTTTTGTTGGGCGCCGGTGAAACCGGCATCCGGCTGCTGACTGTGATAGTACCCCCGCGCACGCGTGCAGGTGAGTACCGGGTATTGTATCATGCAAAGGGAACCCCAACCCGGCCTGTAACGGGTAATTGTACTTTGCTTATTCAGGTAGCTGAATTTACCAAACTTGAAATCTCGACCCTCGAAGCACCGGATTACGTCATGGCAGGTAAGGAAATAAAGGCCAAATTCACCGTCAGGAACCTCAGTAATGTCCAACAGAACATCCACCTCAGGCCGCACAACTGCCAATTGGTGAGTGACGATGATATTTCCATCCCCCTGGATTCGAGCATTATAGTGGTTGTTGAGGCCAATACCCTGGCGCATGCCGCTAATGTTTATCAAAAAACAATGCGGGTAGATGCGATAGTTTCGGGGAAAGAGGATTATGCTGTAAGTGCTTTTGCCAACGTGGATGTCATTCCGTATGGCGGAGGCGAACTTATTACCGGCAAAACCCTGCCCCTCACCATACGTCTGCTATACCTGGCCCGTCAAAAACCGAATGGCAGTTATGTCAAAGGGTTCCAGGGGGAATTGTTTGGAAAAGCCAACCTCGATGAAAAAGGGGACCATTCTGTGGAACTACACTTGAGGGGACCCGACCGTTTCAATGCTTCCAGTATCGGGTTTTACGAAGAATATTACGCGTCCTACCATTCGCCTACTCTCAAATTATTTGTGGGAGACAAGACCTATTCTCTATCCACCCTCACCGAATTTGCGCGTTATGGAAGAGGGGTGGAGGGCAGCACGGTAGTGAACAATATTGAAATAGGCGGATTTTATCATATCCCCCGTTTCTACAGTGAAATAAAAAAGGAGATAGCGGGGTATATGCGTTTTCATTTTGACAAGGATAACCGATTGGGTTTTAACTTATTGAAAAAGAGTTACGGCGGGGAGGAGCAAGATGCCCATATTTTTAGCGTCAACGGAGAATTTCGCCCCGTCCCTTCCACACAATTTGAAGCTGAATTATCATCGGGATTCAACGGGAGTCACCGCAGCACTGCAGCCTATGTGCAGGCTTCTTCAGCGCCTTTCGAAAGGTTAAGCGTTTATGGACAGCTGCTTTTCGCCGGGAAAGATTTTCCAGGGTATTACACCAATACCCTGAACTACGCAGGGATGCTGAATTACCGGCTCACCAAACACCTGGAATTTTCGTCGAGCCTGCACCAGGACGAAATCAATGCAGCCTATGATACTCTCTTCGAAACAGCACCTTTTTCGCGGGCGGCACAAGTAGGCTTCGGTTTGCACCTGGACAAAAGCAGGGTGCAAATCAGGGGCTTTTTGGTGAAAAGAGAAGTTATGGACAGGATGCCGGCCAGGTTGTTTCACTATCAGATAAACAGCGGAAAACTACAGGCATTTCGCAGCTTTCGTGATTTTGAACTCACCCTCACCGGAGAGGCGGGAAAACGCACAAACTTCGTGGCGCCTGTAGATTTCCGGCACACGAATGATTACCGGGGTTCAGCAGAATTGACTTGGAGGGCGAGTAGCCGACTGCGGTTTCAGGTTTTTACCAACTACTTGTCGCAGACCATTGATTCGAGTTTTTACCAAAAGGAGTGGATTTATGGAATCGATGGCTCTGGCCCGGTTACGAAAAGCACCACTCTGCGACTACACTTTCAAAACAGTTTCCAGATTGAAGATTATTTCAGAAATCGCAGCCTCGCTGAACTCAATCTTGTCCAACGCATAGGCCGGAACCACGAAATCGCCTTGACTGGCCGCTATACCTTGCTGCAAAGAACTAAGGAGGATAAAGATGCCGCTATTTCGCTCGTGTACACCTGGCGTCCAAAAATTTCTTTGGTTAAAAAGGATGACCTCGGCACCGTGACCGGGTTTATCAAAAATGAAGGGGTGAAGAATACCGGGAACATCGTGGTGCTACTCAACGGCCGCACCACTATCACCGATGAAAACGGATATTTTGAATTCAAAAATATCCCTCCCGGACAATATTTTTTGATGCCCGACCCATCGACCACCGGCTTGCACGATGTGACGACTATGGACCTGCCCATTGAAGTAATTGTGCAGGCTGGGCTGACCAATTACGTGGAGTTTGGCCTCGCCGAAGGTGCCCGGATAATGGGCAGCATCAATCTGGAAAAACCAGACAAAGAAGTTTCTTTATTGCACGATGCGCAGCCTTTGGGGCCTGTGCTGCTCGAATTGAGGAGCGATACTGACGTCATTCGGCAGGTCACCGGCGAAGACGGTCAGTTCGATTTCTCTGACCTGCGGCCCGGCCATTATGTCTTGCGCATCAACAAATCATCCATACCGAAAAACCGCCGGATAGAGAAAGAGTCTTTCGAGTTGGAGCTGAATTCTGGAGAAAAGAAGAAAGTAAATTTTAGCATTTTTGAAAAAGCAAAAACCATCAGGTACGACCAGGATTGGTTGCATCTCGGTGGCAAATAGAGGTTGCGCAATTTGAGAGGGATTATAAGTTTTATTTCTAACCTCCTCAGCATTTCTCAACTCAAATAAAAACAACGGCTTCATGCCCTTTTTGCAAAAAATAGCACTCCTTTTCAATACCGTGGTCTGGTGCCTGTCGCCAGCTGCCGGGCAGGTGGCCACCGGAGAGCATAGCTTTTCTTTGACCATCCCGCAGGTTGTGATCATGGACATGGAACCGAACAATTCCACGATTCAGTTGCAGATAGGGGCACCGCTCGAAGCCGGCGCCCCTATGCAAGAACCTTCCGATGCTTCAAGATGGATAAATTACACCTGCGCTCTGGCACCAACTGCAACGAACAAAATAATCAGGGCGCAGATTTCTGCCGGGGCATTGCCTCCGGGAGTTTCACTAACCCTTCAGGCCGGAGCATATACCGGAAGTGGCGGTGGAGGCGCCGGGAAACGGGGCGACACCCGAGGGGAAGTTGTGGGTCTCGGCGGTGAAGATGATGTCGTAGTCGAGCTCCACGAGCGAGAACGGGCCGGGTGCGCCGGGCTGTCCCGGGACCACCGTCCGTATCCGATAGCCGCGGATGGCGCTCGAGTTGTCGCGGAAGGCGATGACGCTGTTGGTAGGGTTGGCGTCGAGCGGCGCGCGGATCAACGCCATCAGGTGGTCGGGCATCTCTTCGCCGTCGATGAGAAGCCGCCCCTTGAAGAACCAGTGCCGCGAGTGCTCGCTGTT
>CAZPHZ010000330.1:0-3726 GCA_964586035.1 uncultured Saprospiraceae bacterium | reverse complement strand
GTGAGAAGAGGAGCCGTTGGCGCTGGCATCCACAGACCTGACACCAGAGTGGCTCGAAAAAAAAATCAGCCTTTCGCAGCACGCAATGAAATTGGATTTATGGGTAGGCATCCCGTGGTTTGCGATTTACACTGTGGCTTTGTTTTCCCAAGGTATAGGCATAATCAGCATCGGCATTTTTGTTGCCGGAATGATTTACTTCATTTATGCCGTTTTCTCCCGAGGCTCTTACGGGTTGAATAAAAAAAGATTGAAGGTGTACCAACAGTTGCTCGATAAAATGAAAATATGATTAAGAAAGAAACTCCGATGAAAAATCCACTTCAGAAATACGCTGTTTGGTTTTCTGAAAAGAAACTATTCCAAAAGATCGGCCGTTTTGCCCGGCAAGCTGGCATGAAAACGATTTACAGTGCCCTTCTGATGTACTATGCCTTTACCCGAAGGGAAACACCCTACTGGGCAAGGAGTATCATCATTGGGGTACTCGGCTATTTCATTAGCCCCATTGACTGGATACCCGATTTGACCCCCGTCATTGGTTTCACGGACGATCTAGGTGTTTTAAGCTTCGGAATCATCACCATCGCATGTTTCATTAACGATGAAGTGCGCATTAATGCAAGGAAAAGATTGAAAGGTTGGTTTGGCGATTTAGACCTGAAAGAGTTGGCCGAAATTGATAACAAGTTATAAGGTGCCAATAAAAAAGGGGGAAGACCTTTCGTCTTCTCCCTTGTACAACAGCGAAATAAAAATTTTATCAGTTAGGATTATTATTCAAATGATTTGTCAATCCTCTCACAAGCAGCGAGATTTCATTGTTTAACACTTCAATAAAGCCGCCGGAGACATGAAATTTTATCTTTCTCCCCCGCTCCGAGCCCTCTTTGATATTACCGCTTTCCTCATCGTAATACCTGTAAGTACCACCATCTGTAATCAGATTAATGACGCCCTCTTCCAATGAAGAGACAATGGGAGCGTGGTTGTTCAACACTTGAAACTGACCGGCAGTACCAGGCACTTTCACCGAAATCACGGCACCGTGAAAAACTTCTTGATCGGGAGTTAAAATAGTTATGTTCATCTTGGTCGGTTGATGAAAGATAAATGATGAATCCAGAAATTCACCACCTATGGCTTCTCATTATTCAGCTTCCGCAAGCATTTTCTTGCCGGCTTCAATTACTTCGTCAATCGAGCCCTTTAGCATAAAAGCAGCTTCAGGATATTCATCCACCTCACCTTTCATTATCATATTGAAACCGCGGATAGTTTCCTCGATAGGAACCAATACACCTGGGGTTCCGGTAAACTGCTCGGCCACGTGGAATGGCTGGGAGAGGAATCGCATCACCCGGCGAGCCCGGTGCACCACGAGTTTGTCTTCCTCCGAAAGTTCTTCCATACCCAAAATGGCGATAATATCCTGCAATTCATTGTAGCGTTGGAGCAAGGTCTTCACCTCCTGGGCGCAATTATAGTGCTCGTCTCCAATGATAGCCGGATCTAGGATACGGCTCGTAGAGTCAAGCGGATCTACCGCCGGATAAATCCCGAGGGATGCAATTTTACGGCTCAACACCGTAGTGGCATCGAGGTGGGCAAATGTCGTTGCCGGAGCAGGGTCGGTCAAGTCATCCGCGGGTACGTAAACGGCTTGCACAGATGTAATGGAGCCGCGTTTTGTAGAAGTAATACGCTCCTGCATGATTCCCATTTCCGTGGCCAGTGTCGGCTGGTAACCAACGGCAGAAGGCATACGGCCCAGAAGAGCTGAAACCTCGGAACCAGCCTGCGTGAAACGGAAAATGTTGTCAATGAAGAAAAGTATGTCGCGGCCACCGGTCGGATCGTTCACATCTCCATCACGAAAATATTCTGCAACCGTCAAACCCGATAAGGCTACCCGTGCACGTGCTCCGGGAGGCTCGTTCATCTGGCCGAAAACCAATGTGGCTTGAGAATCGCTCAATGCTTTTTCATCCACTTTGGACAAGTCCCACCCACCGGCTTCCATGCTCTCTTTGAACTTGTCGCCGTATTTAATTACACCGGATTCTATCATTTCCCGGAGGAGGTCATTTCCTTCACGGGTGCGCTCACCTACACCGGCAAAGACCGATATTCCTTCGTATGCTTTAGCAATATTATTGATGAGCTCCATGATAATAACGGTCTTGCCAACGCCGGCACCCCCGAAGAGCCCGATTTTTCCTCCCTTCATATAAGGCTCCACCAAGTCAATTACTTTGATGCCTGTGTAAAGCACCTCTTTCTCCACGGAAAGCTCCTCATACGTTGGTGGCTTGCGGTGAATGGCGTAGGTATTCTTTTTGGCCACAGGACCGATGCCATCGATAGCTTCCCCGACAACATTGAACAGCCGGCCCTTAATATCATCGCCCACTGGCATGGATATCGGCATGCCGGTATCGATCACTTCCAGCCCCCTGCTCAGACCATCCGTTGAGTCCATAGAGATGGCACGCACGCTGTCTTCGCCGAGGTGCTGCTGCACCTCCATAACGAGGGTTTCGCCGTTTGGACGTTTCAGTTCCAATGCGTTCAATATTTCAGGCAATTTGGAGCCTTCTTTCTCAAAACTAACATCCACGACAGCTCCAATAACTTGCTTGATGTAACCTGTATTTTTCATGTTGATTTTCTAATTTTTTGAATTTTTCTGGTGAGTATTTTCCGCCAAAAAGGGAGAGCTTCCCGGAAAATCGGCGCAAAGATACACCTTTGGGGTTTTTTACCAACTTAAAATTCAAAATTTGATTTGGTGCGAATTAGCAGCTATTCCCATTCAATAACCAGCGCCTAAAACGTCCTGAAAAAACCTCCTCTTTGGTAGTCTAAACCTCCTGGGATGAGATCTATCATCCTAACGATTTTGAGCCCAATTTGCCTTTGCGGTTAGATATAATAAGATAGGATATAAATCCTCGTCTCAACTCCTGTTTTCCAAGATGTATAACTGGGGAGTATTAGATGGCAGGTTATGGCAAAAGCAGGCTTGCCATCTTCCTCATTCGCATCTGTTTCAAAAACGCCCTCTCACATTTTTCAAAATCTTTTCCATTTCCCTTTTAACAGATGCGGAGCTATGCGTAAAATTATTGTGCATAAAGCTAAAGATAAACACCTTCCCACTCTTGGTGAGCAGGTAGCCACTCAAACAGTGATTGTTGCGAAGAGAACCGGTCTTGGCGAATACATAAGGCTGGCTGCCATTGCTGTAATCCTCCTCGATGGTACCCGAAACACCCCCCGCCGGCAATAGATTGAACAACCTTTCCCGCGGCATTATCTGATAAATTTTTTCCAACAAGTGCACCATATCGCGTGGGGTGAACAGATTGTACCTCGACAACCCTGAACCGTCCACCCACTGAGGTTTGTCCGGCAGGTCATTCAACAGGTTTTCCACAGAAAAATCGATGATTTGTTTCGTGTTCATCGCCCCGAATTTTTCCCATGAACAAACTTGCAATAACTGTTCGGCGATGAAATTGTCGCTTTGCTGCAACATGAGCCGGTAAAGGCTGTCGGCTGGCAGGCTGTACAAAGTATGCGCATTGGATGGCGGCATCATATCTGCCGTGAGCAGATGTACGGGCCGGCCAAGTGTATCGGCCAAAATTTTCACCAAAACCTCCGGCGAGTAGTGAAAAGGTACCTGCCACTCGTATTCATCGCCCGCTATTGCCGCAGAAT
>CAZPHZ010000329.1:0-3728 GCA_964586035.1 uncultured Saprospiraceae bacterium | reverse complement strand
AAAGACATATGTGTTTTCAGTTGGGCAGACGGTGTGCGCGCCCATTCTTCCACTTCCTTTTCCCCCTGGTCGAGAAGGCCGGTCTTAACATCCACGAGATCCTGCTTTTCACCCGCCGACATCTTATGGTGGTGGATGCTCTTGTAAATCACTTTTATCTTCCGGTAAATGTATCGTTTGATGTAATAAAGGACAGTCAGGTAACCTATCAAGAATGACATGCCGCCGGCGAGGAGTGAAATCCACTGCGGCCCTTTAACCATGTGAAGCCAAACCAGCACCTGAATAACCAATGTCAATCCAATGGAAATAATAACCGCCGATAGGACTGCCACCTGGCGCGGAGTCGGGTTTTTAATTGCGTTTCTCGAAAGTAAATCCATGGATTATTCAGCGGTTGGAGCACCTTTTTTTACACGGCCTCAGCCATTCTAAAACTCAAACCGATAGCCGATACCTTTGATCGTTTTGATGTAATTATCGCCGATTTTTTCGCGGAGTTTGCGAATGTGCACATCAATGGTTCTATTGCCGACGATAACATCAGTGCCCCATATCTTGTTGAAAATTTCTTCGCGGGTAAACACCTTCCCAGGTCTGCCAGCCAGCAAATACAATAATTCAAACTCTTTTTTTGCCAGTTCTATTTTTTCTTTCCCCCTGAGGACAAGGACCTTTTCCTTGTCAATCACCAAATCCCCAACGGAGAGGGGGCCCTGCTCTCCCTCGTTTACAGTTTTCTTACCCCTTCGCAAAAGTGCTTTCACGCGGCTCATCAGCACTCGAGGTTTGATAGGCTTAGTGATGTAATCGTCCCCCCCGACATCCAAAGCCGCAATTTGTGAATAGTCCTCGGATCTTGCCGTGAGGAAGGCAATTAAAGTATTGTCGAATAATGGATTATCCCGAATGGCCCGGCATACCCCGACGCCATCCATTTGGGGCATCATTATGTCCAAAATGATAAGATGGGGTTTTTCGGCAAGGGCTTTCCTGAGTGCTTCTTCTCCGTTGCTGGCAGTAATTACGGAATACCCCTCCTTATTAAGATTATATGAAAGTATTTCGAGGATGTCTGGCTCGTCATCAACCACCAGTATCTTATTCTTTTCCATGCATCGAGGATTTGTGAATCCGGCGCAAAGGTAAGGGGCTAAAACTGCCGGTATTTAAAGCGAAGGTAAAATAATTGTTACCTTTTTGATTGTAAGCTTTTGACTTGGAGAAGGACATCTAATATGCTGCCATAAACCGGACCAGGCAAACTTTTGAGAAACCGGTCTAAATCCACCCATTCGGCGATCTCGATATCTTCCTCCCTTTGCGGAGTGAGGGCTGAATCTTCCGCAATCATTTTATACCAAAAGGTAGTTTTTAAAATCCGTTTTCTTTTGAGCTGGTAAGTGTGGCGTGTTTTACACAATGGATCCAAAAGTTTGAGCATCTTCAATCCAGTTTCTTCATTCACTTCTCTCAGAGCGGTCTGTTCCGGGGTCTCGCCTTTGTCTACTTTGCCTTTCGGCAAATCCCAATATCCGCGGCGGAAAATCACGAGTATCTTTCCTTCCTCATTAAAAATGGCTCCACCCGCAGCATCTATACATTTGTATATACTTTGAAAATCTTCCCACAATTTTTGTACATCCTCGCAATACAATGCGGCGTAGGAAAACCGTGAAGATTTTTCCAGTTGGTCCACCACATTCAAAATAAATTTGCGCTTTCCGGAATAGAAAAGCCGCAGCGGCTCTCCTTTTTCTGAGCCTGGAAAACTCAATTCCTCTTTTGTTCCTAAGTAAAGCGGCGTTCCATTAATGTAGATTTTGTACATTTGCCAACATTTTTCAAAATAATAAAGCAACAAAGGGCGCCAAAATTCAGCAGCCTGCGTCGTCCCCAAAAGTATTAAAGCATTGAATATCGAATCAGAAGTAGCAAAAAAACTGCTGCAAATAAAGGCAATAAAGCTCAGCCCGCAAAAGCCGTTCACATGGGCTTCGGGAATACTTTCCCCCATATATTGCGACAATAGAATAGTACTGTCCCACCCCCCCATCAGGGACTATATTAAAAGCTGCCTGGTAGAAAAAGCAAAGGAATTTGGCGAGATAGATGCAGTGGCTGGCGTGGCTACCGCCGGCATACCCCACGGTGCGCTTTTGGCCGACTCTCTTGGCCTTCCTTTTGCATATGTGCGAAGCAAGGCCAAGGCCCATGGGCGGAAAAATACCATCGAGGGTGAGCTGAAAGGCACTGAAAAAGTGCTGATAGTGGAAGACCTTATTTCTACCGGTGGCAGCAGCCTCACAGCAGTGGAGGAAGTGAGAAATAGTGGATGTACGGTAGTTGGAGTGCTTGCTATTTTTACGTACAATTTTGAAAAAGCAGCGCGTGCTTTTGAAAAAGCAGATTGCAAATTGGATACACTTTCAAATTACGACATACTATTGCGGGAAGCTTTGGCGAGTAAATACATAAATCTCAATGACGTGGATTTACTAACTACCTGGCGCACCAAGACAGGGCGTTGAACCTAATTCTTTCATCAAACTCCCGTAACTGTCCTCCACAGATATGGGGAATTAAATGCACAACAGAATGCCAATGATTAATGATCATTCTGAATCGTTCCTCAAAGACTACCTCAACAATGCCTCTCCCACAGGCTTTGAATCCAAGGGTCAACAGCTGTGGCTGAAATACTTGAAGCCATACGTCGATGAACAACATCTGGACAATTATGGCACTGCTTACGGCGTCATCAATCCAGGTACTGATTACAAAGTCGTCATCGAAGGGCATGCGGATGAAATATCGTGGTTTGTCAATTTTATCACCGAAGAGGGTTTCATCCACGTCATTAGGAACGGCGGAAGCGACCATCAGATAGCACCCTCCAAACGGGTGGATATTCACACGGACAAAGGCATGGTCAAGGGGGTGTTCGGCTGGCCAGCTATTCATACTCGCCGCCCGCAAGATAAGCTGACGCCCAAATCGGACAACATTTTCATAGATGTAGGTGCCGCCGACAAGAAAGAAGTGCTGGAAATGGGCATTCATGTGGGGTGCGTCATTACCTACGAAGACGAATTTATGATGCTCAACAATCGCTATTACGTAGGACGGGCGTTGGACAACCGCATGGGCGGCTTTTGCATTGCAGAAGTAGCGCGCCATTTGCACAATAACAAAATCAAGCTTCCTTACACCTTATATATAGTGAATTCGGTGCAAGAGGAAATTGGCCTCCGTGGTGCTCAGATGGTGGCAGATACCATCAAACCCAACGTGGCAATCGTCACAGATGTAACCCATGATTCCAGCACGCCAATGATTGAAAAGAAAGTGGTAGGCGATGTAAAATGTGGCAAGGGACCTTCGGTCACTTATGGCCCCGCCGTGCAGAACAATTTGCGGGATCTCATCATCAATACTGCCAAGGAAAATGAAATATCCATTCAATTGGAAGCAGCATCCCGCTCCACAGGTACCGACACAGACGCTTTTGCCTATAGCAATGGCGGTGTGCCTTCCGCGCTCATATCACTCCCATTGAGGTATATGCATACCACCGTGGAAATGGCGCACAAATCAGACGTAGAAAGCGTTATTAAGCTCATTTACGAAAGTCTGATCAAAATAGAGCAGAATCACAATTTCAAATATTTTTAGCGGGATCGGCAAATCTCGCAAACAAAAGGATACACCGGCCAGTAGGCAGCTGT
>CAZPHZ010000328.1:0-3740 GCA_964586035.1 uncultured Saprospiraceae bacterium | reverse complement strand
AAATCTCGAGGGGGACAGGTACTCGCGCATGCGCAGAGCGCATGCGATGTCCTAATGGGAAAATCGGGGCAAGGATTGAATGACGTCGAAAAAGAAGAATTTGCAAAGAGAATCCTGGAATACGCCTCTCCTATTTCCGATATCAGAGCTTCCGCCTGGTATAGGAATGAGGTGCTTTTTAACATCAGCAAAAGTTTATTTGATTAGAGATGAATAATACCACCTTAGAAAAAATCATCAAGCTTTCACAGAATGAAAACCCTCTAGGCCCATCGCCAAAGGCGCTGGAAGCAGTTATGAAACTTGCTTCCACAATGTACCGGTACCCTGAGCCGCATTCCAAGTCATTGGAGGAGAAAATCGCTTCCAGGCTCAACCAGGATGTGGAAAAGGTTTTCGTTTCCGCTGGCTTGGTCGAGGCCTTGGATATTTTAATTCGAAATTTTCTGGAGAAAGGGGATAACCTGGTCATTGGGGAAATCACCTTCGTTGCCTATCGTTTGTTGGCTCAAGTATTTCATAAAGAAACGCGCTTCGCCAAGTTGAAGGATTATAGAATGGATGTGGATGAAATTTTGAGCTGTTACGACGAGAATACCCGCCTCATCATCATCGCCAACCCAAATAATCCAACCGGGACTTATATTAGCGGTGAGGAATTGATCCATCTCATGGATAGCGTTTCATCGGATACATTGGTAGTGATGGACGAGGCATATATGGAATATGTAACGCAGGCAGATTTTCCCGATTCACTCAGCCTTCAGGAACGCTATCAGAACCTCGTCGTTATGCGAACTTTTTCGAAGATATACGGCTTGGCCGGGCTTAGGGTTGGATACACGATTGCCAACAAATCAGTGATAAAAAAGATGGCGCATTTTCAAGCTCCTTTCACTGTTAATCGCATAGGTTCGATAGCCGCCACACATGCCATCGGCGATGAAGATTTTGTTGCTGAATCTGCCGTAATGAATAATAGGGAAAGACAACTTTTGTACAGCGAGTTAAAGCGGCATGGATATGATACCGTGCCTTCTCAGGGAAATTTTCAATATGTGCATTTTAACACAACAGAAGAACGGAACCTGTTTTATGAGGATCTCTGTAGCCGCAATATAATTGGGCGGAACATGGATCTTTTTGGCGATGCAAAAGCCATTAGATTGAGCATAGGAACTCCCGAAGATAATTTGAGCTTAATTGGAGGGTTAGGCAGGTGAGCATGAACCAGCAGTAACAATATTGGTCACCAAAACAGGAAAATGGTCATCCCGGCAATGGTGCCGGGATAACCATTTTTACATTGGGGACTAATATCCCGGTTATCTATTAGGCTGCCACTCCCGGCCGCCGTCCCAGTTGTTTCATCATGCGGAAATGAGAGGCAATGGCCTGCCAGATGGTGCGATACTCGATATAAGGCAGCCCGTATTCGCGAGCCGTCTCTTTCACGATTTTAGAAATACGGGGGTAATGTACATGGCTGATATGGGGGAAAATGTGGTGCTCGATCTGGTAATTCAGCCCACCCACAAACCATGATACAAACCAGTTTTTATTTGCGAAATTGGCCGTGGTAAAAAGTTGGTGAATGGCCCATGTATTTTTCATGTTGCCTTTCTCGTCGGGCAGCGGCATTTCTGCATCTTCAACGATGTGTGCCAATTGGAACACCACGCTCAATATAACTCCGGCCGTGTAGTGCATGACCACAAAACCGATGAGCACCTTCCACCATGCGATGTTCAAAATAAGTATCGGCAACACAATCCAGATAGAAAGATAAAGAGCCTTGGTAGTGACGAGAATAGTCCATTCTTTTGATGGATTCACCTTTTTGCCGGGCGTCAGACCGCGGCGCAAGTAGCCGCGCAACTGGTGGTAGTCTTTGCGGATGGCCCAATTGAGGGTCAGCAGGCCGTACACGAGGACGCCAAAGATGTGCTGGTATTTGTGGAATCGCTTCCACTTGGCGTGTTTGCTGAGGCGTAATACACCGTCGGTATTCATGTCTTCATCGTGGTCTGCGATGTTGGTGTAGGTATGATGGAGTACGTTGTGTTGCACTTTCCAGTTGAATACGCTACCCGACAGTATGTATATGGAACTGCCCATCAGGTTGTTTACCCACTTGCGTTGGGAGTATGAGCCGTGGTTACCGTCGTGCATTACACACATGCCTACGAATGCCATGCCGGCACCAATTACCATGCTCAGCAACAGCATTACCCATTGATTGAAGTCATTGAACATGATGAGAAAATACGGTGTCAGGAAAATAGAAAACACAATAATGGACTGCACGTAGAGCTTCCAGTTACCGAATTTGCTGATGTGGTTCTGTTTGAAATAAGCGTTCACCCTGCTATTTAGCGTTCGGAAAAAATCCGTATTGTCATTGCGGGGGAAACGAGCGTTAATACTCTTCATAAAATAATTTAGATAAAATTTAACGGCAAAAATAGCAAAAGTCACCAGCCTCCAAGGTACGCATAGTTGTTATACTTTCTTTAAATCTGCCAAGCTGTGTCCGAAGGTTGTTATCATTGCAGCGCGTTTAGAGCGCTTTGGCACATTGGCGTTTTTGCGCGTTAGCCGCAACACCCAACATGCTGATATGCCAACACACCGGTCCGCCATGAAGCACATCAATGTTAAAATATTTGGCCGTGTACAGGGCGTATGGTATCGCGGCAGCACCCGGCACAAAGCCATATCGTTGGGCCTGAAAGGCTTCGTTTGCAACCGGCCCGATGGCAGTGTCTATCTCGAAGCAGAGGGGGAGAAAGCAGTGTTGCAGGCTCTCACCGCATGGTGCCGCCGTGGCCCGGAGCTGGCTCGTGTAGAAAAGGTGGAAGTGGAAGAAGGCGAATGGCAGAATTTTGAGACCTTTGAGGTCAGAAGATGAAATCTGGTTTAGTAATGCTTAAGAAAAAGTACATTATTTTGGAATCAAACCTATAAGGTTTGCCAAACCTTATAGGTTTTGTTTCGGGAAGTTATTTTTCAACCATTGCTTAACAAACTTCCGAGAGAGATGAAGCGATACCTTTTAATTTCTTTTTTCCTTTCCTTAGTCTGCTGGGAAACCCAGGCCCAATGCAAAATCGCCCTCGATACCCTCGATGAATTCGATACCACACGCCTCATCGCCGCCAAGCCGGTAGTTTTGGGCTACCTACTGCCCACCGGAGCTCTCGCAGAGGACCTCGACGGGAATATTTACGCCGAAGAGGCCAAGGCCATTTTTAGCTATGCCGACGAAAATAACATCCGCTCCTTTTTTCTGACCATCGGGGTCATCGAGCATAAGTTTCACATGATTGACAAGGGCTACAACGTCTATCTTAAATACGTGAACGGCCCAATCCAGCAATTGTATAATGTGCCGGATGACCCGGAATTCGACCGCGATATTGTCATGTGGAAGAATATGCACACCTGCGTCATTCCGCTGGAGGTTTTTCATATGATGAAAAACACGCGCGTGGAAAAAATCCGCATCGTTTACAATGGCTATAAAAGCACTATTGTTTTGAGCGAAGCTCAACAAATTGATCTGCAAAATGCGGTAAAATGCGTGGAAGAAACTCTGCGTGAAAAACTGCCTGTAAGACCATAACTG
Source organism: uncultured Saprospiraceae bacterium (assembly GCA_964586035.1). Classification (GTDB taxonomy): domain Bacteria; phylum Bacteroidota; class Bacteroidia; order Chitinophagales; family Saprospiraceae; genus UBA6168. The sequence goes on along the minus strand of CAZPHZ010000328.1, from coordinate 112 downwards.
GGTTGTGAAGGTGGAGCGCTAACCCCTCTCAACTCTCTCACCCTCCTCAACCTCCTCAACCTCCTCAACTCTCTCAACCCCTCAATTGCCAAACCCTTCGCTGTTAAAAGTT
>CAZPHZ010000327.1:0-3745 GCA_964586035.1 uncultured Saprospiraceae bacterium | reverse complement strand
TCCCCCCCGCCAAATCCACATCAATATCCCCGTCGGAGATCCCGAAACAGGAAGGCTCCAACACGTGGAAATCCGCCATTATAATTTCACTGGCCGGGGCTGTTATTTCAAATTGTTGCGAAAATAACGCACATATATTGGAGTCTGTAATGGTGACTGTATAGAAGCCGGGAGCCAGCCCATGTAAGTCCTCTGTGGTGTCGCTGTTGCTCCACGCAAACGAATAAGGCGGGACTCCGCCCGAAGGGGAAATATCGATATGCCCGTCGGTGAGTCCGAAGCAGGATACGTCTTTCAATTTTGGTGGTGGAAATAATATACTCATCAACGACTGAGGCTCATTTATTTCCACGGAGGCAGCACCCGTACAACCCAATGAATCTGTAATCGCCACGAAATAAGTGCCAGCCGCCAGGTTTTCCAAGTCCTCTGATGACCCAATCGTTACACCTGATTCATCGGTCCATAAATAATTATAAGGCGGTAATCCTCCGGACACGTTCAGGTTCAGAGCGCCGTCGTGGCCATGCTTGCATTTTACATGCGAGACCTCATTGCCAGGAATGACGGGTAAAACCGGCTCATACATCGTTACCGGCATCCACTCCGATTCTGCCGTACACCCCTGGTCATCGGTGATGGTCACATTGTATTGGCCAGCCTCTAAATTGGTTTTTATGAGCGTATCACCAGTTGTCGTTCCGAACTCACCACTGCTCCAGATAAACTGGAAGGGTTTGGCTCCTCCTGTGATGGCGACGTTGAGGGCACCATTGGCAGCTCCATCACAAATATCTTGTACGCCGCCACTAATCTGCACAACAGAAACGGGAGATACCGACTCCGGGACTTTCACGGACATCACTTCCAAAGTGCATCCGGAGCCGTCGGTGAGGGTAACCGTATAATCACCTGTTGCTGCATCAATGAGGCAAGGTGTTTCTACGCCATTGCTCCAGGAATATGCGAACGGCTCTACTCCACCTGTCACATTCATGCACACCGTGTCGAACTGAGTGAATTCACACCCGGAGGGCAAGGTCACAGCGGGTTCTGCAGCTATTGGTTCCGGCGATTCTATAAAATATTCGGGCGATGTAGTTACACACCCATTGGCATCGGAAATGGTAAGCTGATATACACCAACCCCAAGTCCCGCTAAGTCTTCGCTGCCCTGACCAGTCGACCAGTTGAAATTCAATGTACCCGTACCCCCGGAGGGCGTCACATCGATGTATCCATCGCTGCCACCTGAGCAGACGATATTTTCTAACGATTCGAGGTTCACTTCGAGAAGTGGCGGTTCGTCCAAAGGAATCAGGTCCAGGTAGAGTTTACACCCCATGCCATCCGTGATGGTCGCCGTATAGTTGCCGGCAAGCAAACCACTGATGGTAGAGGAATTATTTCCCGTGCTCCACAGTATTTCGTAAGGTTCAGTGCCGCCGGAAGGTGTGAGGCTCAACTGGCCCGAGGGTGTGCCGTGGCAAGCAGGCGGAAAGGGATTGGCCACAGCGGAGATAGGTTGCGTTATTGTCAAAACGATGGTCGAATCCATTCGGCATCCGTCAGCATCAACCACGGTGACAGCGTATTCACCTTCAGGCAAATTGGCGAGAGATGGCCCAGATTCGTCAGTGCTCCAATTGTACTGAAAGGGTGCTGTACCTCCGCTCGTCACTGCCACATCGAGTGAGCCGTTTTCAATACCCACGCATGCTGGATCAGTTTTATTTACAAGCAGGTCCATGACCGCCGGGCCGGCAAGCGCAAAAGTATCTGAAACGGCTGAACAGCCGCCCGAATCTGTCAATGTGGCGAAATATGCACCGGGACCGAGGCCGTTCAGGTCTTCCGTTTGAGCTCCTGTGTTCCAAACAAATTGGTATCCTCCGTATCCTCCGGAGGGCCCCACATCGAGCCATCCGTTGTCTATTCCGTTGCACACTGGGTCTTGAGCCGCCACCAATTGCAACTGAACCGGTGAAGGTTGACCAACCGCAATGCTTTGCTGCAATGAACAGCCTTTCGTGTCAGTGATAGTGACTTCGAAAATACCGGCAGCGAGGTTGGCGATTGCGCTACCTGATCCACCATTATTCCAGGCGATAGCATATGGCGAAATCCCCCCCCCTGGTTGAACACTTATTTCACCGTCGCTGAAACCGGCGCAGGAAGCGTTTTGGACCGAGACGGTATCGAGTGAAATTTGGTCGGGTTGTTTCACAAAAATATTCTGAAGCACGAGCTGGCAGCCCTTGCCATCGGTGATAGTGACAGAATATTGCCCGGAAGGCAAGTCGTGAATATTAGGGCCTATCATGCTATTGCTCCAGTTGTATTGATAATAAGGTGTGCCGCCAAACACGCTGAGCGAAATGCTGCCATTGGTGCCACCAAAACAAGAGACATCTTCGACAAAGGGCGTTGCGGTAAGTTCCTCCGGTTGTTCGACCGGAATGGTCAGCATATTGCTACATGCACCCTCTGTCACGGTCACCGTATATTGGCCAGCGGCCAAACCACAAATAGAGGCTGTGGTATCGCCGTTGCTCCATAAAATAACAGGATTGTTGCCGATTACTTCTAGATTGATGCAGCCATCGGTTCCCCCGTGGCAGCTCACATTGTGCACATTATCGAGACTGACAATTGCGGCAGGTCCATTGACAACGAGGACGGGAAGAATCAATGGGCAGGCTGCCGGAGAACTGTCTGTGATGGTACCGGAATAGGATGCTTGAACAAGATTATCCAAGGTAATTGTCCCCTGCTCGATGGCTGCTCCCCCCTCCCATTGGTAAGTGTATGGAGATACTCCGTCGAGCGGTGATAGGGTTATCGCTCCATCAGCACCATTGCATTGGGAAACCTCTTGCGTTACGACTTGCACAGTATCCACGCTCGTTACAGTGGTCACCAAAAGGCTATCGGCGCTGGTACACCCATTATCGCCGGTGATGGTAACTGCATATACATCCGTTTGGCCGGAGGCCGGATTGCCAAAAATAGAGAGTTGCGGACTTGTGCTAGTGCTGTTCCATTCGTAAGTAAGTGGTACTATCCCGTTGCCATTATCTTGCGCGAGGAGAGTTTTCGAACCGCCTCTGCAAATAAGCGTATCTCCGGCAATGGCTGCCACGGGGCTGGGTTTTACGGAAAAAACAACGGGCACAGAATCGGTGCAACCCCCTGCCGCTGTCGATACGATGTAAAAGGTCGTTGTTTCAAATGGCTGAACGATAGGGCCGGTTTCATTTACCGAATCGAGTGGCAAATTGTCGAAAAACGAAAGAGTGCCATTCGTTCCATTGGCGTCGAAAACATCCACCGATTCAAGGTCAAAAATGTCAGCGGCGCAACCCACCGGGGCATCCAGAGTGCTTAGTTGAGGTTGCGGCAGAATGGTAATAGTGGCTGCCTGCCGCGAAGTGGAAATGCAACCGTTGGAGAGATGCTCTTCCGCGAAATACGTCAGGATAAGCGGGGCCGGCGTCGTATTCTCTGGCAAATTTTGCAATGCAAAAGCATCGCCCATGTGCAGCAAGTTTCCGCCGGAACCAGCGTCGTACCAAAAAATATCGCCTGCAAAAGAGGGCAGTGCTTCCACATGACCGGCTGCACCGCTGCAAATGGTGTCATTTATCACGGCGGGTGGGGGGAGCAAGAACTCGTCATCCATAACGTTGCCATTTAGATCCATTACGTCACACGGGCGTTCTGGCCGTTCCGGTGATCGCGGCCG
>CAZPHZ010000326.1:0-3761 GCA_964586035.1 uncultured Saprospiraceae bacterium | reverse complement strand
ACGAAAAGCTGACCCCGATATTCGCCCGACGACTGATTCTATCGCCCGACCATCAAATGCCGGGCGAAAAGATATTGATAACTTACACCCCTGCCGGTAGCGAACTGGAGGGGCTCGAGTCGTTTGAGGCAATTGCATACGTTTTCGACAAGGCCGGGTCCTCGCCGAATGCATTTGAAATCGAGCTTTCAAAAAGTGGAGCTAATTACACGGGCAACGTCACCACCGGTGCCGAAGCAACCGCCGTACTTTTTTCATTCGCCAATGCAGAGGCTGAAAAAGCAGATGCCAACGACGATAGAGGTTACAAGACCCTTATGTATAAGGAGGACAGGAAAACCGGAGTACAGGGTGCCTATGCTGCGAAAGGGCTTATATACGGCATGTATGGCCGGTTTGGCAACGTGAAGAGGAACACTGAAAAAGCCCTTAACCTGTTCAAACGTGAATTCAGAATGTACCCCTCCAGCAAAGACAATTTCGACCTGTATCTCAATTATGCCGGAATAGCAAAGCAGCAAAAAGACGAGGAAGTGCTCACCGCCATTGCTTCGGATATCGATGCCGCTTTGAAAAACCGCCGGGCAAAAGAGAAACAGCTTTTGGAGGCTTATAAATTGTGCCAAACAGTGGGTGATGATGAAAATGCTCAGATCCTGAACGACCGGATGCTGAAAAAATTTCCGAAAGGTGAGGCCGCAAAATTCGAACTGACGAAGGGGTTCAGAGGGCTCAAATCCACGCCGGAAAAACTGGCTTCTCTCGAAAAATTGATGAAATTGTATGGTGTTAACGAGGACACGAAGAATACCATCGATTATTGGGCGTCTTCCATTGCCGGTGATTACGCCGGTGAAAAAGATTGGGCCAATTTTGAAAAATACATTGCAATGATTTCTTCTAACTATACTAAGGCCAATGCTTTGAACAGCGCAGCATGGGATATGAGCGGTAAGGGCCTGGACGGAAAGCCATACGACCTCGGCAAGGCAAAAGAATATTCGGGCCAGGCCTTAAAACTCCTCAATGAGGAAATGGAAACTGCCGCCGGGAAACCACCATACATGACGAAAAAGGGCTGGAAAAAAAACATGGAATTTTCTTACGCCATGAATGCCGACACTTATTCGCTCGTCGTATATCAGTTGGGCGAGGTAGAAGACGCGCTTAAATACCAAACCATCGCCTGCGAGGCCAATAAATTTTCGGAGGGTGAAATGAACGAGCGCTATTGCGTTTATCACGAGAAGGCAAAAGGAGCAAAAGCGACAGAAAAAGTACTCGAAGACTTAATCGTGGATGGCAATGCCAACTCTAAAATGAAAGAACAACACAAGCGCATTTTCATGGCCAATAATACGCTCGAAAGCGCTTACGATAAATACATGGTGCAATTGGAGGCAAGAGCCATTGCAAAAATGAAGGATAACCTGAGGGAAGAGATGCTTGAAGATCCGGCCCCTTCCTTTAAACTCGTCAATCTGAAAGGCGAGGAAGTATCCTTGGAGGCCATGAGAGGTAAGGTGGTAGTGGTTGATTTTTGGGCCACCTGGTGCGGTCCGTGCAAAGCGTCTTTCCCCGCCATGCAAAAAACAGTGAACAAATTCTCAGAAAGTGATGATGTGGAGTTCGTTTTCATCGACACCTGGGAGCGAGCAAAAGACAAGGCAAAAAATGCCGGAGATTTCATTGCCTCAAAGGAATACACCTTTAATGTGTTACTGGATGAGGAAAGCAAGGTAGTTTCCAGTTTCGGCGTGTCCGGCATCCCCACCAAATTCATCGTGGACAAAGAGGGCGTGATTCGTTTTAAAAGCGTCGGCTGGAGCGGCAACGATGAAGAATTGGTCAATGAGATGACCCTCATGATTGAGATGGCCGGCGGAACCGTTCCCGGCGGCCTGACCGGAGCACCGTGATGTTATGGTTGAGAGGGTTGAGAAGGTTTAGGAGGTTGAGCTTCTCAACCCTCTCAACCCTCTCAACTTTCTCAACCTTTCTCAACCTTCTCTCAACATTCCGGCACCTTCACTGACACATTTAGCGCCAATCCGCCATCGGCGGTTTCTTTGTATTTGTCGTTCATGTCTCTGGCCGTTTCCCACATGGTTTTAATGACATCATCTAAAGTAACTTTTGCGAGGGCCGGATCTCCTGCCAAGGCAATCTGCGACGCGGTGATGGCTTTCATTGCCCCCATCGTGTTGCGCTCGATGCAGGGGATTTGTACCAATCCATTCACGGGGTCGCAGGTCATTCCGAGGTGGTGTTCCATCGCTATTTCGGCGGCCATCATCGCTTGTTGTGCCGTACCGCCCATGCACTCGGTCAGACCTGCAGCGGCCATTGCCGAAGACACGCCAATCTCAGCCTGACAGCCACCCATCGCCGCAGAAATGGTAGAGCGCTTTTTAAAAAGGCAACCAATTTCCCCTGCTGTGAGTAGAAAACGGATGACGTCTTCCTCTCCTTTATTTTGGCAAAAACACAAGTAATACATGAGTACGGCGGGAATGACGCCGGCGGCACCATTGGTTGGGGCGGTCACGACCTTGCCCAACGAAGCATTCTCCTCATTGACCGCCAAAGCAAAGCAACTCACCCATTTGGTGACGTTGGAAAAGGAGGCTCCACTGAGCTTAATAGTGCTCATCCAGCCGTTTATGGTGGTGTATTCTATTTCTTCCAAAAGGCGGGCATTGATTTTATGCGCCCGGCGCTGTACGTTCAACCCTCCCGGCAATTCACCGGTGGTGTGACACCCTCTGTAAATGCAAGAGAGCATGGTCTTCCAAATGGTCAACAGCCCTTTGGTCACCTCACGTTCAGGACGCCACGACAACTCGTTGCGCATCACTACTCCTGAAATGGGCAGCCCGGTTTCGCCCACCCAGCGCAGCAAATCACTGCCGCAATCAATCGGAAGAGGAAGCTCGATGGTCTGCTCATCGCAATGATGGTCTTCCATCTGAATGACAAAACCACCGCCGGTGGAATAATACGTTTCCGAGTCGGTATGCCCGTTCTCAAGGGTAGCCTCGAATGTGAGCGCATTGGGATGAAAGGGAAGTTTTTCCGGGATAAAGTTTATCGAAACAAGCGGATTGAATGGGATTGGGAATCGCCCATTTAGAAGAAGGCTGTTACTTTCGTAAATAGAGTTGATATAACCATCTATTTTATCAACTTCGATATTGGTGGGGTGATGACCTGAAAGGCCCAACATTACAGCTATATCTGTGCCGTGCCCGCGCCCTGTCTTTGCCAATGAGCCATACAATTTCACATTGAGCGTAGCGATGGAATCCGGTGCGACTTTTCCGAGAAACTTGCGCGCAGCAATCCATGGCCCCATGGTGTGAGAGCTCGACGGCCCCACCCCTATTTTGAAAATATCGAAAACGCTGATTCTTTCCATACTATTTCGGTTCAGGCCCTGTTGTATCCGCTTTCGTCAAATGGCTTTAGTTCTTCGAGAAAAAGTGCTTCAAGCGCTTTCACTTCCCGCCGGTATTCTGCATCGGTCTTTTCGGTACGCTTCACCTCTGACAGTATTTCATAGCTAAAATTGGAAGCGCCAAATTTAATCCAATCACTTTGAAGTGCAGGATTCCGATGGGTCCCCATGTCGAGTTGAAACTTTTGAGAATTCCAGACGGCATTCAAATTCATGCTGCTGCCGATGAATATTTTTTGATTGGCAGTGTTCCGGATTTGAAAAACCCCCATGGGGATTTTCATCTGTTTGTACAACTCTTTTA